>DASZPK010000192.1:0-13460 GCA_035550335.1 Chthoniobacteraceae bacterium
AAATTCCCTTCATCGTGGCCAGGAAAAACAAAAAATCGAAAAAGAAACACGGCTGCTTCTTCTGGCTGTTCATCCTCGGGCTGCTCGGGTTCGTGGCCGTGTGCGTCATCTACGGGCTTTGGGCGCAGACGTTCAATATCAAGGATGTCGAGCACATGACCGAGCGCTCCGCCGTTTACGACATGGATGGCAAGGTCTACAGCCCGCTTAAGGGCGGCGAGAATCGCGTCATCGTGAGCCTCGACGATGTCTCGCCGAATTTCATCAACGCCCTGCTCGCGCGCGAGGACACGCGGTTTTACCATCACGACGGCATCGACCCCATCGGCATCGCGCGCGCCATCGTGCGCAACGTCATCCACCTCCATCTCCGCGAGGGCGCGAGCACGCTCACGCAGCAACTCGCGCGCAACAGTTTTCCCCTCGGCGGCAAGACCCTCAACCGCAAGCTGCTGGAGGCGTTCGTGGCGCTGCGCATCGAGCGCAATTACTCGAAAAAGCAGATCCTCGAGTTTTATGTGAATCGCATTTATTTCGGCCCCGGCTTTTACGGCGTGGAGGAAGCCAGCCAGTCGTATTTCAACAAGCACGCGAAAAATCTCACGCTCGGCGAGGCGGCGATGCTCGCGGGGCTCATCCGCGGACCGACGAAATTTTCGCCGTTCAAAAATCTCAAGGGCGCTTATGCCCAGCGCGACACCGTGCTCGACCGCATGGTGGAGTTGAAAATGATCACCGCCAAGCAGGCCGACGACGCGAAAGCCGCGAAGATCGCCATCACCAAGCCGCGCCCGCCGGCGCAGGACACCTACGCGATGGACATGGTCGTGAAGGATCTTTACCTCGTGCTCACCGACGAGCAGATCGACGAGGGCGGCCTGAAAATCTACACCACCATCGACCCGGCTTTGCAAAAAGCCGCGCAAACCGCCACCGACGCCGAGTTGCGCAAAGTGGAGCAGCGCCCCGGCTACGCGCACCCGAAGAAATCCGATTTCACGAAGGAGATGCGCGATGCCGGGCAGGACACGCCGTACCTGCAAGGCGCGGCGATTGTCGTCGACAATCGCACCGGCGGCATCCGCGCCATCGTGGGCGGGCGGGACTATCAGGACAGTAACTATGACCGCGCGTTGCTCGCCTCGCGCCAGGTCGGCTCGACCTTCAAACCTTTCGTTTATGCCACCGCGTTTGCGCACGGCCTTTCACCCTCGACCCCCGTGGATGATTCGCGCATCCGCCCCGGCGAAATCCGCGGCGCGCCCGCGAACTGGAGCCCGGCGAATTCCGACGATACCTACGGCGCGTTCATGCCCGCCGAGGAGGGCCTCATCCAATCGCGCAACACCATGAGCGTGCGCATCGGAAACATCGCGGGCATTTCCGCCGTGCAACAGACCGCCGACGCGGTGGGGCTTGGAAAAATCCCCTCCGTCCCTTCGATTTACATCGGCTCATTCGACGCCACGCTGCGCGATCTCACCACGGCCTACACGATCCTCGCGAACGAAGGCACGCACCACCAGACCTACATTATCGAACGCGTGGATGACAGCGACGGCAACGTCCTCTACCGCGCCCCGCATATCACCGCGGGCACGGCCGGACTCACCCCTCAGATCTGCGATACCGTCACCGCCGTGATGGAAAAAGTGCTCGACCACGGCACCGCCGCCGCCGCGCATTCCCTCGGGTTCAATAAAATCGCCGCGGGCAAAACCGGCACCACGAACGATTACAAGGACGCGTGGTTTGTCGGTTACACGAAATCGCTCACGTGCGGCGTCTGGGTCGGCCTTGACCAGCCGGAGACGATCATGCCGCATGGTTACGGCAGCGCACTGGCGCTTCCCATCTGGGTGGATGTCATGGACGCGGCCCCGCCCCAGCGTTACCCCGCCACCGCGCTCCCGGTAGCAGGCGGGCAGATGACACAAGGGCCGTCGAAGGCGCCGGAGCCGGAAGGCCTTTTCCGGACATTACGGAAGTTTTTTGGAGGACAATAAGAGGCTGGCACTTGGGAAAATGCCTGGCCTGCGCGCGGTTTTACACCCGTGCGCGTCATTCATTTTAGGATTTCATTCGCGCCAGGTTTGAAGCATCCTATATCCCCATGTCCCTCGATCCCGATGTGATAGACCGCTGCCGGCGGGGCGAACCCGCCGCTTGGGACGCACTTTTCAATGAACATTACTCCGCAACCGCGCGCTTCATTTTTCAGTTGTCAGCCGACGTTTCGCGGGAGGATGCCGAGGAGATCTGCCAGGAGGTGTTCCTGTCGGTGATCCAGAATATCTCGGGCTTCCAGCGGGCGAGCCAGTTCCGCACCTGGCTGTTCCGCATCGCGGCGAACAAAACGCGCGACCACATCGAGAGGCAGCATGCCGCCAAGCGCGGCGGCGGGCGGGTCCCGCTCCCGCTCCACGTCGAGACGGATGGCAACCAGACCATTGACCCGCCCGACTCGCTCCCCGCGCCGGATGCCGCGCTGCTCACCAACGAGCAGATGCTGCTCCTGCGCGAATCGCTCGACCGCCTCGGCGGCCCGTGCCGCGAGATCATCGAGTTGCGTTATTTCGCCGACCTGAGCTACGAGGAGATCGGCAACGCGATGAACATGAATCCCAAAACGGTGAGTTCCCGCCTGAGCAAATGCCTCCTGCACCTCGAAAAAATCGCCCGGCAAACATTTAACCGGGTGAAATCCACCACGTTTCCCGTCTAACTGATATGCCGACAAATCCACGAGACAGAATGGCTGAGTTGCTAAGGGCCTGCGCGCGCAAGCGCAAGGAGCAGGCCGGCGCGCCCTTTGAGCTCCACCCCGCCACGCGCAGCATGCTGCAGGCGGAGGTGGCGCGTCTCGTTCCGCGCATGAAGGAGCGGCGCAGGAAGGCGTTGTTCATCCCGCGCCTGGTGTTCGGGGCCGCGGCCTTCGCCTCGATCGCCATTTGCGCTTTCATCCTGCTGCGGCCCCAACCTTCCGCGCAGCGGCTGGCCGGCGTTTCCGTGAATGGAAGGCCGTCAAACGCTGTTTTAACAAGTGGCGAACCCGGCCATGGCCTGCTCGTTGCGCCTTCGGGGGATGGCCTCCAGGTCCCCGCCGCGGGCGCACCCATCGCCTCCCCGACCCCCGGGGCGCCCTTCAATCTCGCCGGCAATACCACCGTTTCCGTGGCGCCGCTGACGGACGCGGTCATGGAGCCCGCCGCGCTGGGCAACTTTAATTCCAGTGTCGCCAGCAATTCCGTTGGCGGTGCCACGACCTACGGCGTGGCAACCATCGCCGGGAGCAGTAATGACGCCGGGGGGAACGGCCAGATCATGCTGGACGGCAATGCTGCAACGATCGGTAGCATGGCGACTGCACAACACCCAGCGACTCTGACCGCCGGCGGACTGGTGACGTTCAGCGGCGCTATTACAACCGCAAACAGCGGCAGTTTGATTACGAACAAAGGCGGGCTTGACTTGGATAAACTCTCCGGGACCACGGTCGCCACCGCCAATGCGCTCACAATTACCGGAGCCAGTACGCTCACGAACGGCGTGATTGCAATGAACGGCGGATCAGGGTCCGGCTCCTTGCAGTTGTCGAACAACACGATTTCAAACAGCAACGCCGTTCTTGCACCTGTGCCGCCCGCGGCCCCCGCTCTCACGCTTGAAAATAGGGATTCGAATATGTTTTTCAATGGCGGCGGCAATCTTTCCATTGGGGGCGCGGGAGCCGTGACACTCAAGCCCAGCGACACCGCGTACATCACCAGCAAGCTGGAGCACATCATCATCCCGAGCGTGGAATTTCATGACGTCAACCTGAGCGACGCCATCGCGTATCTCCAAAAGGAAAGCGCCGACCTCGACACGGACGAGAAAGCCGCCGATCGCAAGGGAATCAACGTGGTCATCAAGGCCCCGGTCTTTGCCAGGGCCGGCGTGCAGGGCGCTGATGCGCCTGGCTCCGTTGCGCACGAGATCCAAACGACCTCCTCTTTCAGCGGCGCGACCGTTATCGATGCGGGAACGCTGGCGGTGAACGGACCGCCTGCTGACAAGCAGATCAGTGCCCCCGTTGCATCCGCGGCCCCGCCGGCCCCCATGGCTGTGCCACCTGCTGCGGCCATGCCCGCCGCTGCGGACGCGGCTTCCCCTGTTCCCACGGAGGCCAAGGTCACTGTGTCACTGAAGAATGTCACCCTCGCCAGCGCCCTGCGCTCGGTCGCCGCCTCGGCGGGTTTCAAAGTCCAGGTGAATACCGACGAAATCGTTTTCGTCCCGCAGGCCGATGTTCCGCTGGTCGCGAAGGAATACGCGGTCCCGGATGGCTTCCTCGACAACAATGTTCAACTCGCGGGGAACACCACGAATGACGCGAGGGACGAAAACAGGAACATCGAGCAATTGCACGTGACGCGGGCGGTCCCGGTGGCTGCCACCGCGGAAGGAGAGGCGGCCAACGCGCGCGCCAAGCTCACCACGCTCGATTATCTCCGGCAGGCCGGCGTGCCGTTTCCTCCCGGCGCTTCCGCCGAGCTTGCGCCCTCCACCGGCAAGCTCATGGTGCGCAATACCAAGGACAACCTTGAACTGGTGGACAAAGTCGTCGACGCCTCCATCGATTCCGAGCTCGCCCGCGAAACCGCCGAGGCGAAGAAACTCGCCATCGCCCACACCATGCAGGTCGTCTCCGGCAAGGTGGGCGGCCCCGATTTCGTCCTCTCCGCCTTCCAGGTGCAAGTCCAGGGGAATGTGATTTACATCATCGATGCCGATGGCTCGATTTACAGCGGCACCATCGAGCAGCCGCTTTTGCAAAAGGTGATGACCGCCAGCAACGGCAGCGTCTTTTCAAACGTGCTCGCCAATCCGTCGCAGCCGGGGCAACTGCAGGCAATGACGCTCAACAACAGCAGCACCCTGAACAGCAGCAATAACATTCAAATGCCGCCCCAGGAGCAGAGAAACCTCCAGCAACAGGGCAACAACTTCACGGCCGGGGTTGCCAACGGCTCCAATGGAAGCAATTTCGCGGAGGCCGCGCAGCAGGACCAGCTTCGGCAGAACTTTTCCTTCCGCGCCGCGGGCATCAACCGACTGCTGAAAACGCCCGTCGTCTTCAACGGCAGCTACATAGCCGCCCCCAATCCTGCCAAGGAAATGGAAACGCAGCAGGGGCAGGGAGGGGAAGAGGCCGCCGGCGGAGGGCGCGGTGGTGCTCTTCGCAGCGGAGGGCTCGGGGGAATGGCCGAGGAAAAGGCATTGAGCCCGGACGCGGCAAAATCTTCGAAAGACCTGCCCGCCGCCAAAAGAAGCGAGCTGATCGATTACGACAACAACGCCCGCATCGAAGGCCAGGCGCAGGTGGGCGAGCACGGCACCGTGGACGTCAACGCCATCGTGGTCCCCCCTGCCAGCGGGAAAAAGGGCAAGTAGCGAACTTGCCATAAACAAGGTGAAACATTCCCTCATCGCCTTATTCATCGTGGGAACAGCCATCCCGTCACTCTGGGCGGGCGACGCCACCGCGCCCCCTCCGTCCGTCAAATCGGGCAAGGCAAGCCAGGGCCCGGCGATCAATGCGTTGGCCGAGGGCGACAGGGAATTCAAGCTGCTGCATTGGGACGTGGCTGCGGGCGATTACCAATACGCGTGCGATCATCTTCCCGAATCACCCGCCAACCATGAGCTCCGCGCCAAAGCGCTCAACGATTTCGCCGGCGCAAGCGTGCGGCTGGCCGAGCAGCGCATCGTTGAAGGACGGTACGCGGACGCGAAGGCCGCGCTAAATGCGGTGCTAAATCCGAAATACTCTCCCGTTTGCAAACCTGCGCGCGCTCTCCTTGCGCACTTGGATGACCCCGGATATTTTAATCCCATCCCCGGGCCGAGAACCGATACCGAAGTGCATGAAGTGAAGCGTCTTCTCATCGAGGCAAAGGGCTTTTACGACACGGGACGCTACGACCTCGCCTACAAGCGCTATGACCAGATTCTCGACATCGATCCCCACAACACTGCCGCGCTCAGGGGACAGGAGGAGGTTCTGGCTGCGAAACAAAAATATGCCAGGAACGATTACAGCCACACTGTTTCATTGACCGGACAGGATTCGCCGGGAGCGGAGCCAGGAAAATATTTTGGGCCTCCCCACCCAATAGAGAACATGGCCCTTGAGGCAAAGGAACGCGAAAACGTCTTAAACAAGCTGAATCGCATCATCATCCCGCAAGTCAAAACCAACGATGCCACCCTGGGCAATATCATCGAGTATTTGCATACGAGGAGTATCGATCTCGACACCACGGAAACCGACCCTGCGCGCAAAGGGGTGAATATCGTCCTGAAACTCGACCCCGCTCCGGCGGTCGCGCCGGGCATGCCGACGAATTCCCCGGGGGACAAAAAAATAACCTTGTCGCTAACCAATATCCCGTTGGCCGAGGTGCTGAGATATGTTTGCGAGCTTTCCGGGTTGAAATACCGGGTTATATCCAATGCCGTCGTGTTAATGCCTCTTACCCAAGCGGGTGGGCCTTATACCCAGGAATACAAATTGCCCGATGCGATGCTTGCCGACATCAAGAAAAGCAATTCAACTCCCCAAAAATGGCTCGAGTCCGCAGGCGTACCGTTTCCGGATGGCACGGATGCCAAATATGACGAAAAAACCAACACGCTTGCAGTCCATAACACCGAAGCGAATATAAATCTGGTGGATCAAATCATGGATTCGTACAGCGGGAAAGCTTCCCCCGATGATGCGAAATAGATCGAGGTTTTTCTTCCTGACGATGCCTTGTATTTCGGCAATGGCCGTGATGCTGCCGATCCGGGCCGGAGCGGATTCAGGCTTTCAATCGACGACCCTGCAAGCGGCGGCGCGCGGGGAGGCGGAACGCAAAAGCAATCGGAGCGCGCCCATTGTCGCCCAGCGGATTCTGGAAGCAAACATGCAGGCAGCCGCGATGGCGTTCGCGGAAGGCAACAGGCAATTCAGGGAAAAACATTACGACGTGGCCGCGGGCGAATACCAACTCGCGTGCGACCATCTTCCGGGGTCACCCGCCACGCATAAGGAACGAGAAAGCGCCCTCGACGATTTTGGCAGGGCAAGCGTCCGGCTGGCCGAGCAACGCATCACGGAAGGGCGTTACAATGATGCGAGGGAGGCGCTCAAGATGGTTTTGGATTCGAAGTACAATCCAAATTACAAGCCCGCTATCGAGCTGCTCGCGCATTTGGATGATCCGGAAAGCTTACGCTTCGATTTGAGGGGTCCGAGATTCATGGGCAAGATCCGCCAAGTCCAGCAACTCTTTTTGGAAGCCAAAGGTTTTTACGATACCGGCCGTTTCGATCTCGCCTACAAGCGCTGCGACCAGATTCTCGATCTTGATCCTTACAATGTGGCGGCGCGCAAATTGCAGGAAGATATCCTCGCGGCGAAGGAGAAATATGCGAAGGAGGCTTACGACGGACAGTTATTCAAATTGAAGAATTGGCCGTTACCGACCAAAAAATACATTGGAGGATTCGTACGCGTTCCAAAGGCCGCACCGGGCGCTACGCAGTATATCCAGGGCAAGCTGAATCACATCATTATTCCAAAAATCAGCTTTAAGGATGCAACACTTCGGGACGCAATCGTATATCTGCATCAGAAAAGCGTGGAGTTGGATACTGTCGAAACCAACCCAGCGCAAAAAGGGGTGAACATTGTATTGAAAGCCGGGCCTGCGGATGTCGACAGCACCGGCAAGACCGGTGATTTTCCCGATCCGGCGGTCGCGATTGGCGACAAAAAAATCACCCTCCTGTTGACGAATGTTCCTTTGGCCGAAGCGCTAAGATATATCGCGGAACTCGCCGGCCTGAAAGTGCAGACTGGCCCCGATGGAGTCGCCCTCAGCCCACTTTCAGATTTGAAAAGCGCAGACGCACCAAAATAAATCCAAACCCAGTCCACCCATGAACAAACATCCATTCCTCATCCTTCTCGGGGCAATCCTCCTCGCATTGCCGTTTCAAAATGCCCGCGCGCAGGACACCAAAGACGCCGCGAGCAACCCGCATAATACTGAATACATCAAAAATAAACTCGACCATATCATCATCCCCCAGCTCGCGCTCAAGGAAGCGACGTTGCCTGAGGCCATCGAGTTCCTGCACAAAGCGAGCGTGGAACTCGACACCACCGAGAAAGACCCTCAGCGCAAAGGAGTGAACATGGTTATAAAACTGAACGCCCCGGCTGTGTCCGCCACGCCAGCCGCCGGTGCGCCTGCCCACAAGGAAGACGCCGCCGGTCCGAAAGTCACCTTGTCGCTGTCCAATATTCCCCTGTCCGTGGCGCTTGATTATGTCACCAAACTTGCGGGCATGAAATATAAGATCGAGCCTTATGCGGTGGTCATCGTTCCTATCTCGGAAAACACAGATGTGCTGATCACAAAAGAATACAAGGTCCCGCCCGGTTTTTTAACGCGAGTCAATCAGGACGGCACCAAATCCACGGTTAGCTCTCTCGATTATCTCAAGGAAGCCGGAGTGGTGTTTCCGGAGGGGGCGAGCGCCTCGTATCTTCCCACCAGCAGCAAGCTCGTGGTGCGCAATACGCAGGAGCAACTGGATTTGGTGGACCAGATTGTGGACGTCATCAATTCCCCGGCAGCCGCTTCGGGAGACAAACCGGCAGCCTCGCCATCGCCAGCAGGAAAGTAAGATGCGAATTCCGGTATAGGACCGTCACACGGGTTTGCTCGTTTTTCGCGCAGCGATCCAGTGCGGCGAGACGTGGTCGTCGAATTTATTTTTCAGAAGCTTGATTTCATCGAAGCCCGAGCCTTGCAACTCCGCGATGAATTGGGGGCGTGAAATGCCGACCTCGTGCGTGTGGGTGAGGAGCGCGACGCGGTAGCTGACAACCGTGTGTAACACGTTCGGCTCCGCGGCGACGAGGAACCAACCGCCGGGCTTGAGGACGTTTGCCACGGCTTTCACGGTTGCCCGCCAGTCATGGGCGTGGTGGAGCGCTTCGTAGACCACGCAGCAGTCAAATTTTCCCTGTGCTTCGGCGAGCTTGTCCACGTTCTCCATCTCGCACACGGCGAAGCGCAGCCGGGCGCCGGTGCCGCGCGCTTTGCAGGCGTTCACACGGCCTTCCCAGATGGGGAGGTCGCACGGGGCGATGGAGGTGCCGAGCGTGTCGTAGCCTTCCATCGCGAAAAATTCCGACATCCACCCGGGGCCGCAGCCGATCTCAATCACGCGCGCCGGGGCATGGATGCCGAGCCGCTCCATCCAGACGAGCAGGAAGGCGAAATCGGCCAGCAGCTTGTCGGCGGCGGGTGCGTTCCAGAATGGCTTGCGCGCGGCGTCCCTCAGCACATCCCCCGGGGCGAGGCCTGGAATGCGCGAGAAGGCGAGGCGCTCGTTCTCATGCGCCTTTGCCTGGTCGGGAAATTGCGGCGGAAACAGTCCGCGCGCGTAATCCCGCAGCACGAGGTAAATGCCCACGCGCGCCTTTTGGAATTTGTTGAGCGGCAGATACCAGTCCTTTTCGTTGCGCTCCCAGAGCGCCGCGGTTCCCTTGAAAAGGAACGAGCCCGCAAGGCAGCCTGCGGCGCGTTGCCATTTGGAAGGGGATTCATCCACCGGGGAACCACCTTTCCAGATATTTTTGCGCCCACGCGTAAATCCACGCGGAGAAGTCCTGTGCGTTGTGGTAAAAGATCTGCGCAAAATGGCGCGGGGTCATGTGCGGCGTGGCGAGCATGAAAAAAATCGTAAGCACGAGCAGGTTCATCAAATAGATCACCACGAGCGAAAAAAAGGTGCCGTGGTAGGTCAGGTCGGTCTGCCCCTTTGGGATCATCCAGAGAGTGAAAGTAATGTGGAACGCCCACGTCGCGCCGAGCAGCCCGTAGAGCAGGCAGCGGTGCCACATCTGCATGTCGTGCAGGAAAAACCCCGCCACTCCGTAGGCGATGATCACGAGCACGCTGTAGATCGGGAAAAAATAGGGCGCGAGCGCGATCCAGAAATTGTGCTTGTTCGTGATGATGTGCCCGCCATCGCTCCCGACCTTGAATTGCGACACGCGCCCGCCCATCGCCCAAACCCACACCGCGTGCGTGAGCTCGTGCCCGAACACATAAATGAGCAACGGGCGCGGCAGCGAAAAAAACGTGATGACCCAAAGCAGCGCCCCGAGCGAAAAATACCAGAATTCCTCCGTGAGCCAGAAATGCTGCCGCACCACAGCCTGCGAGAATACCGTGAAAAATGTCTGAGTCCAGACCCACGCGAGTGGCAGCAGGAACAGCCCGACCACCGCATTCAGCCAGCGAAGCGGGATGCGCCGGTTAAGACCGCGGCTGTAGGCGGCGCCGGAAACTTGAAAACGCGATGTGCGGGTTTTTCTTCGTGCCGGCATCGACGCACCTTGCGCCATTCGGCGGCTTCAAAAAAGCCAAAAATCCAGAACCCGCTTTTACGCTCGGTCCACCGCGCGTTTGGGCGCGCCCCACTGCGCGCTTATGCGCGCCCCATATACGTGCCTGTGCGCGTATCGATTTTCACCAGTTCGCCTTCCTTGATGAAGAGCGGCACGTTGATCACCTTGCCGGTTTCGAGTTTGGCGGGCTTTTGCACGTTGTTCGCGCTGTCGCCGCGCACGCCTTCGGCGGATTCGACCACCTTGAGCGTCACGGAGGAGGGCATGTCCACGATGGCCGGTTTGCCCTCGATGCTGAGGACTTCCACCTTCAAATTCTCGACGAGGTAATCCTTCGCATCGGCGAGCAGGGCTTCATCGAGCGAAATCGAGTCGTAAGTCTCGGGGTCCATGAAATGGTAGCCCTGGTGGTCTTTATAGCTGAACTCAAGCGTCTGGCGGCTGACGTCCACCGTCTCCACTTTGTCGCTCGAGCCGAAGCGCACATCGGCCGATTTGCCGGTGCCGATGTAGCGGATGATCGCCTGAACGAACGCACGCAGGTTGCCCGGGGTGCGGTGTTGAACTTCGAGGACGATTGCAGGGTTGCCGTTGTAGCGGATTGCCATGCCTTTGCGGAGGTCGTTTGCCAGTGCCATAATCAATCTATCAGTTTCAGGTTTTCGGGAAGGGAACGGTGAGTATTGCCATGAAATGCCCCGGAGTCAAAGGGAAGATGCAGGGAAATTCGGGGCCCGGGAGGAGGCGAAAAAGGGCCACACTTTCCCTTTGTGTCTTTCCATCTTGGTGGTTAATTATCCCCCGCCGGTCATTTGTTATGTGGTGGGAAAAACCGAAAAATAAAAAGAAGCCCTTCTACAAACGATGGAAATTCATCGTTTGCGCGACCCTGCTCGGAATCCTGCTGGTCGCGGGGCTTGCCGGCGAGATCACGTGGCTTTACATCAAGCACGTTTACTCTGCGAAGGCGGAGGATTTCGACCTGCACAAGCTCACCGAGGTCAACGCCGCCAGCGTCATCTACGACCGCAACAACAACGTTCTCGGGAAAATTTTCCTCCAAAACCGCGACCCGCGCCCGCTCTCGGATTTCTCGGAGACGCTGAAGGACGCGGTGGTCGCCGCCGAGGATGTGCGTTTTTACAAGCACCACGGCGCCGATTATTACGGCATGGCGCGCGCCTGGATCCGCAACCACCAGCACAAGCACATCGTCCAGGGCGCCAGCACCATCACCCAGCAGCTCGCGCGCAACACCTTCCCCACGCAGCTCCCCGCCAGCGACAAAAGCTACGGACGCAAAATCCTCGAGGTCTTCGTCGCCGAGCGGATCGAGCAGTATTATTCCAAGGATGAAATCCTCGGAATGTATTTGAACCGCGTCTATTTCGGCTCGGGTTTCTACGGCGTGCAGACCGCGGCGCTCGGCTATTTCGGCAAGGATGCGAAGGACCTGAGCCTCGGCGAATGCGCCACGCTCGCGGGCCTGCTCCGCAACCCGAACAGCCTCTCGCCATGGAGCAGCCGCAAGGCCTGCATCGAGGCGCGCAATTTCGTGCTCGGGCGCATGCTCGACATGGGCTACATCACGAAGGACGTGCACGACCAGGCCATGGCCGAAGACCTCATCGTCAAAAACAAAAAGACCAAGCACACGGAATCCTACGCGCTCGACCTCATCCGCCAGCGCGTGGAAAAGGAAGTCGGCCTCGATAACGCCAGCAGCGGCGGTTACCGCATTTACACCACTATCGATTCCGATTTGCAGAAGAAAGCGCAGGAGAGCCTGCAGCGCCACCTGCTCGAGGTCGAGGAACGCGACGGCTACAAGCACCAGACCTACGCGCAATACGACGCCCTGTTCCGCGAGCAGGCGAGGAAAAGCGCCGAGGGCGATTCCGACAATACGGTGATCCCCGTTCCCGAATATTTGCAGGGCTCCATCGTCGTGCTCGACAACGCCACCGGCGGCATCCTCGCCATCGTGGGCGGGCGCGATTTCGACCACAGCCAGTACCAGCGTGAATTTTCGCTGCGCCCCGCCGGCACCGCCTTCGAGCCGTTCGTCTATGCCGCCGCTTTTGAGAAAGGCATTTTTCCCGGCGCGCTCTTCCAGGATGCCGCGATGGACAATCGCCTCGTGATGATCGGCGGCACCACCGGCATCCTTGGCGAATGGGGACCCGAGCGCGCGGATGACCGCTACGAAGGTTTCATCCCGGCGCGCTTCGCCCTCGTGAAATCGAAAAACGCCGCCTCCGTGCGCGTCGGCATGGCGACCGGCCTCGATAAAGTGCGCGCCCTCTGGAAAAACGCCGCCGACCTCGGCAATTCCGACTTGCCGAACCCGTCGCTCAACCAGTTGAAGAATTCGGCGACGTACATGAAATACCCCTCCACCTACCTCGGCAGCAGCGAGGTGAGCCTCATGGAAATGACGATGGCTTACACCATTTTCCCCAATGAAGGCTGGAAGCCCGCCGAGGCCTCGGTCATCCGGCGCATCGAGGACAAGGATGGCATCGTCGTTTACCAGCAGGCCCCCACGAAAAAGCAGGTGCTCAAACCCACCACCGCCTACGAGGTCCACTCCGCGCTCTCCGAGGTGCTCGAGTGGGGCACCGGCGACAAGGCGTTCATCAAGGACGGGCTGAAAAAACTCCCCTTCGCGGGCAAAACCGGCACCGCCTATAATTTTACCGACGAATGGTTCCTTGGCTATAGCAGTGAGATCACGTGCGGCGTCTGGGCCGGGTTCGACAAGCCGCAATCCATCTATCCCGGCGCGTTCAGCAGCGACATTGCGCTCCCCGTTTGGGTCGACGTCATGAATGCCAGCGCCGCGAATTACAAACCCGCCGAACTCGAAATGCCACGCGGCCTTTCCAAATACAAAATCTGCGCGACCTCCGGCCTCCTCGCCACCGACAAATGCGTGGACACCTTCACCGACAAAAACGGGCAGACGGTCACCCACGACACCTCCTATTATGAAATCGGC
>DASZPK010000193.1:0-2648 GCA_035550335.1 Chthoniobacteraceae bacterium
AAGGGATCGCCGCCTGCGGCCTCGATGGCTTCCAGGCGCGCCTCGATGAGCGGGTGGTCGGGCACGGCAAAGGGAAGGCGCGTGATGATAACGTTGCTCAGCGCCTCGCCCGGGACATCGACCCCGCTCCAAAAACTGTCGGTGCCGAAAAGGACGCAGCGGTCGCCTTTTTTAAATTCCTCCACGAGCCGGTGGCGGGGCATGCCTTTGCCCTGCACGAGGAGGTTCCATTTCGCCTTCGCGAATTTCTCCTCCAGCTTCTCCGCGAGCGATTGCATGGTCCTGTAGCTGGTGAACAACACGAACGCGCGGCCTTTGCTCATCTCGACGAAATGCTCGATGCTTTTGGCGAGCGCGGGCTCGTAGGCGGCATCGCGCGGGTCGGGCATTTTGCGCGTGATGAACATGCGCATCTGCCTTTCGTAATCGAACGGGCTGCCAATCTGCTGCGCCTCGGCGTCGACCGCGCCGACGCGATTGCGAAAATAATCGAGCTTGCCGCCGCCGACCGAGAGCGTGGCGCTGGTGGCGATGCAGCAGCGGTCCTCGCGGAAGAGCATGGCGCGCAGGCGCGGGGCGAGGTCGATGGGGGCGGCGTTGAGCGAGAGGAATTGCTGGGTCTTGCCGGTCTTCTCGATCCAATAGACATGGTCCTCGGCGCTCTGGCTCAGGAAATCGGCGATACCGAGGCGCGCCTCGCGCACGCGGCGGCCCATGTCCTGCAACTCGGCTTTCTGGATTTCGTCGCCCACGCCCTTGATCGCGTTGACGACGAGCGCCTGGAGCGAGGCGAGGCCGGCGGTGATGGTATCGGGCGCGATGTCGGGCTGGCGCACGCGGAATTCGCGTCCTTTTTTGAAATCGGCCTTCTCCTCGACCTGCGCGAAAAATTTGTCCATCGACTCGAGCAGCGTCGCGACCTCGCGCACGCCGGTGGCGTTGCGCAGGACGGTGAAGATGCCTTTCTTGGTGCGGGGATTGTAGAGGCGCTGCAGGACATAGCGCAGGCCGTATTGAGAGACGCCGAGGCCGATGTGACGCGAGGCGACGGACTCGAGCGTATGGGCCTCGTCGAAGATCACGAAGTCGTTGGAAAAAATGTAGCCGGAGCCGTCGTCGTCCTCCTGGTCGGGCGGGGCGACGTTCATGAAAAAGAGCGTGTGGTTCATCACCACCACGTCGGCGTTCACGAGGCGTTTGCGCGCCTGCTGGTAAAAGCAGCGGGTGTCGCCGCCGCAGGTTTTCGCGGTGCAGATGTGCTGCTCGCTGCAGACCTGCGCCCAGACGGCGGGGTCGGGTTCCACGGAAAAATCGCTCAAGGTCCCCTCGCGCGTGGTGAGGCTCCATTCGCGGATGCGGAGCAACTCCTCCTGCTCGGGGCCGGTGAAAAGCTCGGTGGCGTTTTCCACGGCGCGGTCGAGCCGGCGCGGGCAGAGGTAATTCTGCCGGCCTTTCCAGAGCACCGCCTCGAATTCCACGGGGAGGACTTTTTGCAGGATCGGGATGTCCTTGTAAACGAGCTGTTCCTGGAGGTTGATGGTGTAGGTCGAGATGACCGCTTTCCTTTTGTGCTCGCGCGCGAAAAGCACGGCGGGCGCAAGGTACGCGAGGGATTTGCCGACCCCCGTGCCGGCCTCGACGACGAGGTGCCGCCCGCTCTCCAGCGCGCGCGCGACGGATTCCGCCATGCGCTGCTGCTCGGGGCGGTACTCGAAATTCTTCGCCTTCGCGAGCAGGCCGCCGGGAGCGAACATCGCCGCAATCCGCGCGGCAAAGGCGCCGCCGCCACCATCTTGACGTAGCGAGATCATGGCGCAAAAACGGCGCGCCGGTTTTTCATGCGGGATTGTTTATTCAAAATAGATTCCTTGCACTTTATATCTTCAGCTTAAATAGTTTGCGCAATGCGCATTTTGGATCGCTACATCCTCAAAAATTTTCTCGTCCCGTTTCTTTATTGCTTTTTGGGGTTCATTGCAATCTGGCTCGCGTTCGATCTTGCGCAACGCACGGACGACCTGATCAACGCCAAGCTGGCGCCGTCCGTGCTGCTTTTTTATTACGGCACGCAGATTCCCGAGTTCGTCATCATCATCCTCCCGGCGGCGCTGCTGCTGGCGCTGCTTTATTCGCTGAGCCGGATGTCGCGCTCGAATGAAATCATCTCGATCCTCTCCTCCGGCGTGAGCCTTTACCGGCTGATCGTGCCGCTGGTGGCGATGGGCCTCCTCGTGGCCGGGGTCTGTTTCGCGATGAACTACAAGCTCGCGCCGCATGCCGAGATTTTCAAGAAACTGGATTTGCTCGGGCGCGAACATGACTTCGAACGGTTGAGCGCCGAGGTCGAAAAAGACCGGCAAAAAATGGACGACGCCAAGACGAAACTCGACGACATCGGCAGGCGCGGCAATGTGATCGACCCGAACCCGGAGGACGGAAAATCCGCGGTGCAAAACGCGACGCCCGAATACAACCAGGCGAAGGCCGATTACCTGAAGGTGGAAAATACGTTCAACTCGTACCGGCAATTCCAGGACACATTTTACGTGCCCGATGCGCTGTTGTTCCGGAACCGGGCCGATTCGCGCACGTGGATCGTGCAGTTGCGGACGACGGTGCTTTCCCCCTACCAGCGCGCGGCGCACCCC
>DASZPK010000194.1:0-3790 GCA_035550335.1 Chthoniobacteraceae bacterium
GAGCATATCCGCATGAGCTTCTCGCCGGAAAACCCGCGCACGGGCGACACCGTCTTCCTGCTCGCGACCGTGTTTGACAACAACGGCTTCCCGATCGACAAGGGGAACGTCAGCGCCCAAGTCGCCGCGCCGGATGGCTCCAGCGAGCACATCGACCTCACCCCGGTACCGGGTGGCTGGGGCGTCTATAAAACCGATTTCGTCCCGCGCGTGGGCGGCAAATTCGAGGTGACCGTCTCCAACGACCCCGGCGGCCAGAAGATTACCGCACCCGTGCTTGTCGAGCAGCCCACGGTGGAAAAGGTCGGCCAGCCGGGGAATTTCGCGGTTTTGCGCGAGATGTCCGAAATCACCCACGGGGCGGCCGGGAACACCTCCCAGCTCGACGAAATTGTAAAACGCATCTCGCTCCTCCCCGAGCCGAAGCCGGTCGAAAAGCGCTTCCGCCTCTGGAGCGAATGGTGGAGCGGGGCTACCCTGGTCTTCCTCCTCGCAGGATATTGGACTTTCCGAAAACTCTCCGGTATGGTTTGATGCAAACTCCGTCTAACATGGAAGCGATTCTGGATTCCGGGTTGTGGAAACGCGCCGGCCGCGGGTGGCTGTCGCAATGTTCTGTCTCCCGTCATCCAATCTCGCGCATCAGCCATCATCTCTCACCAGGAGGAACAAAACTATGAACGGAACCATTGCCATCCCGGAGGGCCTGCGCCATCAATTCGAAAAACTCGAAAAGCGCCTCTGGCGTTTCGACACCATCGTGGCGATCTGCGGCGCCGTCTGCTCGCTGCTCCTCTCCTACGCGCTCATCTTCGTTTCCGACCGCCTTTGGGACACGCCGCCGTTCGTGCGCCTCATTTTCACCGGCGCGGGCGTGGCGATGTTCGGCGTGTTCATCTACGGCTATTGCCGCCGCTGGGTGTGGGGCGACCGCTCCTTTCCCACGCTGGCAACGCTTGTTCAACGCCGTTATCGCCGCCTCGGCGACCGTCTCCTCGGCATTGTCGAGCTCGCCGATGACCACAAACGGCCCGCGATGTTCTCCGAGGCGCTCGTAAAAGCGGCGATCGACCAGGTGGCGACGGAGGCCTCCAAGGTCGATTTCCAGCAGGCCGTCGGCACGAAGCGCCCGCGCCAGTACATGACCGGCCTCGTGATCGCCGCGGTGCTGCCGGTGCTCTTTTTCATCGTCGCCCCGCAGGCGTTTCGCAACGCGCTGCTCCGGTGGCTTCAGCCGACCGGCAATGTGCAGCGCTACACGTTCGTGAATTTCGATGACCTGCCGAGCCCCTACGTGGTCCCGCACGGCGAGCCGTTCGATTTGCAGGTGGGCGTCAACGCCACCTCGCTGCTGCATCCCACGCAATTGGTCGCGCAATTTGATGGACAGGACGCCACTTCAGCGCCGGTGAAGAACCATGTGGCGCTGCTCCACCTCGCGGGGCAAACCGATCCGATCAAGCTCACTCTCAAGGCCGGCGATATCAGCCACAGCATGCAGATCCAGCCGGAGTTCCGCCCCGAGATCAAGCAACTCACCGCCCACGTCGTGATGCCCGCGTATTTACAATATCCGCCGGCCGACCAAAAGGTCGAGGGCGGGCAATTGATTTATTTGAAGGGGAGCACCATCGTGTTCAACGGACAGGCGACCCGCGGCCTCAAGGAGGCAAACCTCGAGGTGGCCAAAAAGCTGACCCCGTTGAGCATCAACAACGATACGTTTTCCACCGCGCCCGTCGTGCCAGAGGGCATCGCGCAATGGATTTTCTCGTGGAAGGACCGCTACGACCTCGAGGCCGTGGCGCCAATGAAAGTACGCCTGCAGGAAAAGCAGGACGAGCCGCCGCGCGTCGATTGCCGCGGAATGCCCGGCACTGTCGCCATTCTCGAGACGGAAGTCGTGCACGTGGACGTCGTCGCGGATGATGATTTCGGGATCCAGGATGTCGGTGTGCGCTGGCAGACCGCCATCGCCAAGTCCGACAAGCTCTCCGACCCGGTGGAGCACAAAATCGCGCAGGGCGACCCGCAGTCGAAGACCGTGAAGGCCGAATACGATTTCAGCCCGCAGTTGCTCCACATCCCCGAGGGGACCTCGGTCTCCTTCTGCGCCACGGCCACGGACCGGTTCCCCGGGCGCCCGGCGTCGATGTCGAGCGTGCACCAGATTTACATCCTCAGCACCGCCGAGCAGGCAAACCTCATCCAGCAGAAGCTCGACATGATCGCCGCGCGTTTTGAGGATTTGACCCGCCAGCAGGAATCGCTGGTCGACGCCTCCAACGCCGTGAAGGCCATGGACCCGTCGAAAATGTCCGACCAGGACACCACGAAAAAACTCGACGACCAGGCCAACGAGCAGAAGGACACCGCCGACCAGCTCAAGGACCTCGCCAAGGACCTCGCCGATACGTTGCAGCAGGCCGGGAAAAACCCGGACATCCAGCCGCAGACGATGGAGAAATGGGCGAAGGCCGCCGAGCAGATGAATTCGCTCGGGCAAAACGCGATGCCCCAGGCCTCGCAATCGCTCGCCAACGCCGAGCAGAACCCGAACCAGCGCCAGCAGCCCGTGAACCAGGCCAACCAGCAGCAGCAGGACATTCTCAACCAGATGCGCCAGATGCAGCAGGACATGGAAAAAGCGATGCAGAAATTAATGACGCAAAACCTCGCGTTGCGCCTGCGCCACATCGCGGCCTCGGAGAAAAACATCGCCGATAATTTCCAAAAAATGCTCCCCGACATCATCGGCGCGAAGACCGACCAGCTCCCCGACCAGCCGAAAAACGCCATTGGCGACATGTCGAAGCTCGAGGACAACTCGCACAAGGATTCCAACAAGCTCGAGGGGGAAATCGCGCGCATGTTCGAGCGCACCCAGGTCGAAAAATATGGCGACGTTTCGAACGAGATGGACAAGGCCCAGACCGATGACGCGCTCGGCAAGCTCACGCAGGTCATTTCCGACAACGTTTCCGTGCAGGCGATCCAGTCCGCGAACCAATGGAGCAAGCAATTCACCTCCTGGGCCGACCAGCTCGACAAGCAGGACGACCAGCAACAGCAGCAGGGCGAGCAAGGCCAGCAGGGCCAGCCCGACATGAAAGCGTTGATGGCGCTGCTCAAAATCCGCGAGCAGGAGGATGAACTCCGCGACCGCACCGGCGCGCTCGAAAACCAGAAGGCCGCCGACCAGAATTACAACCAGGACGCCAAGGACACCTCCGACAAGCAGGACGACGTCCGCTCGCAACTGCAGGCCCTCCAGGACGACCCGGATTTCCCGGTGCCGCCCGAGAAGCTCGGCCCCGCCACCAAGGCGATGCGCGATGCGAAGGGCAAGCTCGACAAGCCCGACACCGGCGACCCGACCGTGGCCGACGAGACCGATGCGATCAACATCCTCGACGCCGTTATCATGGAGCAGGCGCAGAAATCCGGCCAGAGCATGGCTTCGCTCATGGCGATGATGGGCATGAAGCCCGGGCAGAAGCCGGGCAAGGGGTTCTTCGGCGGCGGCGACACGAACCGCCAGAACGAGGTGATTCCCGGCTCGCGCGTGGGCGATGCCTCCGACCCGCGCCACATCACCCAGACGACTGGAAACGCGGGCGCGCCGCTCCCGGCGGAATTCCGCGACGCGATTGAAAATTACCAGCACGCCGTGGAGCAGCAGCAATGATGAAAAGAAAATTCATAACGTTTATGACGGTGCTGGCCCTCTGCGCGGTTTCCGCGCGAGCGCAGCAGTTGTTCAGCCAGGATGAGGATTCGATCCCGCCGG
>DASZPK010000195.1:0-5570 GCA_035550335.1 Chthoniobacteraceae bacterium
AAACTCCTCATCGGCGAACTTCACTCCAAGGACAAAACAGGAATGCGCCCAGCCCACTGGAACTATTTCCCAAAAGCCCTCCATCTCTCCCACGCCGTTACACCCAAAGTGTAACCCATGTCATGGCACTGAAGTGTAACCCATGTCATGGCACTGAAGTGTAACCTATGTCTTGGCACCGTGCCGCTCGCGTGCTCCATTCGGCGGCTCGCCGAATGGACGAAAGTGCGCGCGACTTTCAACAGACACATTCCCAGTGGAACTGGACCCCGCCTTTCGTTTCAAGTGGACGCTTTTTCGAACCGCATCATCCCCGGGTGTTTGCGGCGGGCCGCCGCAAACAGCACCCGAGCCGGGTGCGCTCCCCGGAGTTTGCTGGCGCGGGTTTTTGGGTGGTTCGAGGGGGCTGGGGTGCGCATCTGGTTCCGTAAAAACAAAATGGGAGACTCACCCGGCGGATGAGTCTCCCATGAATGTTTGAGAGTGACTCTTAGTGCTCGCCGTTGTCGCTGCTGCTCTCGTCGCCGGCATGGCTATCGCCGTTGCTGCTGCCGCCGCTGGATCGGGCGGTGTCGCTCGTCTTGGCGCCGCTCACCACGAGCTTGCGACCCATGAATTCCTTGTCGTGCAGCTCGGTCACGGCGCGGCGCGCCTCGTCGATGGTCTGCAACGTCACGAACGCGAAGCCCTTCGACTTCTGCGTGTATTTGTTGCTCACGATCTCGGCGTTCTGGACTTTGCCCACTCCGTTGAAGAGCTCGAAGAGGTCGCTCTCGGACGCGTCGAACGAGAGGTTGCCCACGTAGAGTTTCGGGGAGCTGACCTCGACGATTTCCGGCTTGCGCCCCTGGCGTTCACTGCGCTCCGGGCGCTCGCTGCGCTCAGGGCGTTCGGAACGCTCGTAGCGGTCGGATTTCGAGAACTGCGATGGCGGTTGCTGGTTGCGGCGGGAATTATCCTGCGCGGAACCGTTGGTCGTCGATTTAGCCGGGGAGCCCCCGGTGAACATCGCGATAAGTTTTTGGAAGAAGCCCTGTTTCGGAGCTGGTGCGGTCCGCGGCACGGGATCGTACCCGGCATGGCGGTTGCGGCGGCCACCACGCGAACGGCGGCGCTGCTGACTGTCTGGTCTCATAGATATTAAGGTGTTTTTCAAGATATGTCCTGTCATTCGTGGCGAAGCGCATCATGAATGCACCGTTCGTCGGGCGGCCGTCCGCGCGCTCCATCGTGGATGCGGCAGGGCTGGCAGCCGTCGGAAAACTTCGCCTTGTGTAATCGTTGGGTTGAGCCAGGGGGGCGTTCGTTTGCGATTGCTTCACCTGCACCAGCCAGAGCGAAAAGTAACGCATCAAGGCCAGGTAAAAGCTTCTCAAGGAGTACGAAACAGAAATTAACATGCTCAGCATCATGAGAAACCCGTCGGTGTGAAAAACAAGCGGAACGCCTGGTTGACCCACCCAACAATAAGATTGCTTAACACGTGTTTCTTATCACCGCAACCGAATTCGCGCATTAATTCCTTGCCGGGGTGACATTTACCCTGAGAAGGCGCCTCAGAATTCGGCGCAATTGAAGACGATCCGGTACCGGCAGCGCTCGCTCCGGCAGATCACTTTGCACTTTTCGGAGATGAGTTTGCCGTCGCAAACGGGGCATCGGGTATCCGCAGTGCCCAAGTCGGATGCGGAGGAATCCGGAGGCGGTTCCGTGCGATCTTCGGCCTTCATTCTTCCCTTCTTAAACCGGATCGTTGCATTGCTGCAATCGGAAAGATCGCGCCTGAGTCCCGAAATTTTGGGATTTCCGCTTGCTAAGGCAGCGCATGGATTTTTAATTTCGTTCATGAGCCATATCGCAATGTCACGGGTATTGAGGATGTATCGCTGATTCCCCCGGATGATGAACGCCTCCGACCTGCCCGACAGCCTGCAGCGTTTCATTCAGGATAATGTTCCCACTTTTCAGTCCGTGGAGATCCTGCTCTTCCTTGCCAGGCACCCCGGCAGGAAATGGCCCGCAGGAGAGATAGTGGAAGCCATCAAGCCGAGTGTGTTCACGGTTTCCGCCGTGAAGGAACACCTCGTCCATTTTCGACAGCGGCGGCTTCTGGCAGGGGACTTCGATGGCGGCTTCGCATTCAGCCCGGCCTCCGGCGAGTTGCAAGCCGCTGTTGATGAACTGGCCGTCGCCTATAGCGAACGCCCGGTCACGCTCATTCGGACCATTTACGCGCTCACCGAAAACAAGATCCAGTCCTTCGCGGACTCGTTCCGTTTAAAAAAGGAATAGAACCCATGCAAATATTCAAAATCACCCTGTTTATCATGGCCATTCTTACCAGTCTCGGATGCACGGTGCTGCTATTTCGCGGCCACCGCAGGCGTCGTGTCAAGCTGCTCATGTGGAGCGCGATTTGTTTTGCCGCGCTGACTGTCACCAATGGATTGCTCTTTCTCGACCTGATCATTCTGCCCGGGGTGGATTTGAGAATCCTGCGGCTCTCCACCGCGCTGGCGGGCATGTTCTTCCTGCTCTATGGATTCATTTGGGATTCTGAATAATATGGAACGGCTTATCGACTTCCTCTCCGGCGCGCTGATGCTGGCTTATTTGCTGGCAGGGGTTTATTTCCTTCGTTTCTGGAAAAAGACGCGCGACCGTTTGTTTTTCCATTTTGCCATCGCGTTCTGGCTGTTTGCGCTGAATCAACTGGCTTCGTTTGAGTCCGCCACCGGGGAGGCCACGGGCTTCCCGTATGTCCTGCGCGTGGCTGGATTCCTGATCATCCTGGCGGCAATCGTGGGCAAGAATACTGGCAGGTACAAATAGCAGGTTCACGCCTTGCGCCCGCAGCAATTCTTGTATTTCTTGCCGCTGCCGCAGGGGCAGGGGTCGTTGCGGCCCACCTTTGGCGCCTCGCGGCGGATGGGCAGCTCGAGCTTTGGCTCGTCCTCGTCGGCTGGCTCGAGGGCGCGGGCTTCGGGGGGGGCGTTGGGGTTTAACCGCACTCCCGCGCGGGGTCCGGTGCCACCATCGGCATTGGGCTTGAAGAGGTGGAACGGCAGGTCGGTGAGGAACTGCTCGAACGCCTGCAGGCTCGAAGTGCTGCGGAAAAGGTTGTTTAACACTTCGTTTTTGATGTTCGTCATCAACTGCTCGAACATCTCGTACGCTTCCGATTTGTATTCGATGAGCGGGTCGATCTGCGCATGGCGGCGCAGCGACACGCCCTCGCGGAGCGCGTCCATGTTATAAAGATGCTCCTGCCAGAGGCGGTCGATCGCGTTGAGAATGATGTAGCGCTCGAGGTGTTTCACCGCGAGCGGGTTTTCGTGGCTGGTCTTGAATTCGTAGGCCTTCTTCACCTTGTCGACGAGGAACGCCGATGCCTGCTCCTCGTTCATGTTTTCAAAGCCCGCCTGCTCCTTCGAGAGCCGGAGCGGGAAGGTGGTGTTCACCCAGTTCAACAAGCCAGCGTAATTCGAGCCGCCCCCTTCCTTGGCCTCGTAATACTCCTGCACTTTTTTCGGGAGCGCCTCGTCGATGAAATCGTAAATCATCGGCCGCACGTCGTCGGACTCGATGGCCTCGTTGCGATGGCTGTAAACCGCCTCGCGCTGGCTGTTCATCACGTCGTCGTATTCGAGCGTGTGCTTGCGGATCAGGTAATTGCGTTCCTCCACGCGCTTCTGCGCGCCCTCGATGCTCTTGTTCAGCAGCGGGTGCTCGAGCTCCTGGTTTTCCTCGACCTTGAAGACCTGCATGATCTTCGTCATGCGGTCGGCCGCGCCGAAATTGCGCATGAGATCGTCCTCGAAGCTGATGAAAAATTTCGATGCCCCCGGGTCACCCTGGCGCGCGCAGCGTCCGCGCAACTGGCGGTCGATGCGGCGCGACTCGTGGCGCTCGGTGCCAAGCACGTAAAGGCCGCCGACCTCGGTCACGCCCGGGCCGAGCTTGATGTCCGTTCCGCGGCCCGCCATGTTCGTGGAGATGGTCACCGTGCCGGGCTGCCCGGCGCGCGAGACGATCTCGGCCTCCTGCAGGTGGAACTTCGCGTTCAGCACGTTGTGGGGGATTTTCTGGCGCTGGAGCAGGCGCGAGAGGGTTTCCGACGCCTCGACGCTCACCGTGCCGACGAGCACCGGCTGGCCCTTCGCGTGCAGGTTTTTAATTTCGTTGACCACCGCGTTGTATTTTTCGCGGCGCGTCTTGTAGATGAAATCGTTGTGGTCCACGCGTCTCACGGGGCGGTTCGTGGGAATCACGACCACATCGAGCTTGTAAATGTCGTGGAACTCGTTGGCCTCGGTCTCCGCGGTGCCGGTCATGCCCCCGAGCTTGAAGTAGAGGCGGAAATAATTCTGGATCGTAATCGTCGCCAGCGTCTGCGTCTCGCGGTCAATCTGCACGCCTTCCTTCGCCTCGACCGCCTGGTGCAGGCCGTCGCTCCAGCGGCGTCCCGGCATTTTGCGGCCGGTGAATTCATCCACGATGATGACCTTGTTGTCCTCGACCACGTACTGCACGTCTTTTTCGTAGAGGCAGTAGGCGCGCAGGAGCTGCGAGATGTTGTGGATGCGCTCGGACTGGTTGTCGGAAAGTGCCTGGCGCTCGGCCTTTTTCTTTTCCTTCTCCTCGTCGCTGAGGCTCTTGTCGACGTCGATGTCGGTGAACTCGCTGATCAAATCCGGCAGCACGAATGAATCCGGGTCGTCCGGGTTCAAAAACGCGCGTCCCATTTCGGAAAGGTCGGCTTCCTGCTGGCGCTCGTCGATGGTGAAAAAGAGCTCCTCCTTGAGCGCGAAGAGT
Source organism: Chthoniobacteraceae bacterium (assembly GCA_035550335.1). Taxonomy (GTDB): domain Bacteria; phylum Verrucomicrobiota; class Verrucomicrobiia; order Chthoniobacterales; family Chthoniobacteraceae; genus DASZPK01. The sequence goes on from DASZPK010000195.1 coordinate 4,816, forward strand.
TCCGATTTTTGGGCGTCGGAATAAAACGAGAGTTCGGCTTTGTCGATCGCCTTGCGGCGGTCGGCGTCCTCCATCATGCGCAGGAGGTTTTTATTGCGCGGGTTGCCGAGCTTGACCTTGAACATGAGGCGGCCGGCCTCCTCGGGCTTGCCCTGGCCGAAAAGCTCCTCGGCCTCTGCGCCGAGGCGGTTGCAAAGCATCGCCTGCTTGCGCACGAGCTGGTCCACGAGCGGCTTGAATTTGTCGTACTGGTGAGTCGAGACCGTGGAGGGTCCGCTGATGATGAGCGGCGTGCGCGCCTCGTCGATGAGGATCGAATCGACCTCGTCCACGATGGCGAAATGATAGCCGCGCTGGACCTGTTGCTCCTTGCTCGTGGCCATGCCGTTGTCGCGCAAATAATCGAAACCGAATTCGGCGTTCGTGCCGTAGGTGATGTCGCAATGGTATTGCTCGCGGCGAATGTGCGGCGGCTGGTCGTGCAAAATCACGCCGACGGTCAGGCCGAGAAATTTGTAAATCGCGCCCATCCATTCGGCGTCGCGCGCGGCGAGATAATCGTTCACCGTCACGACGTGAACGCCGCGACCGGTCAGCGCGTTGAGATAAACCGGCAATGTTGCAACAAGAGTTTTTCCTTCGCCCGTCGCCATTTCCGCGATTTTGCCCAAGTGCAATCCCATGCCGCCGATGAGTTGCACGTCGAACGGAACCATTTCCCATTTGAGCGGATGACCGCGCACGACGACTTCCTG
>DASZPK010000196.1:0-3839 GCA_035550335.1 Chthoniobacteraceae bacterium
GCACCAACACCAACGGCGCCTTCAACGGCGGCACCGGCGCCACCAACGGCGGCATGAGCAGCGGCAACGCCGGCGCGGGATCCGTGGGCGCCAACGGCACCGCGGGCTCCGCCGGCAACTCCGGCCTGGGCGGCGGCGGACTGGGCAGCAATGGCGGCTATGGCAACGGGGCTTCTTCCGCCAATGGCACCACGGGGAACGGGGCCAATGGCAACGGGACCGGCGGCGGCATGACGGGCGGCTCCTCCGGCGGCATGAGCGGCGGGATTGGCAGCGGCCGGTAGTTTTCGGGTTTCCGAGGAGCAGCAAGATAGGCCGGGCGTCGATGACGTGCGGCCTGCCTGCCGCGCCGGGCGGGCCGATGTCAGATCAGCCGGCCGGGCTTTGGCAGCGCGCCAGCCAGTGGCCGCGCGTAACGCAGGTATTGCTCCGAGAGGGCGCAGCCATTGGCGACCCATTCGACCGGGAGGGGCTTGGTCTGGCGTGCGACGGTGTCCAAGGGCGTGGGGAAATAGTCGATGGCATAGGGCAGATCGCTGGTGCGTCGCATCGCCACGGATCCGCTGGCCAGACCCTCGGGCGCGTCGAGCGCGTAGGCCACCGCCCGGCGACCGCACTCGCGCGCCTCGGCCGCATCGCTTTCGGAGACGATCGTGGGAAAACTTCGCTGCAAGTAGCCGAAGGTATCGGACCGCACCCGCAGCTTCACCCCCCCACCCCCCGCCCCTCCGGCGGCCCCGGGCGCGGGCGTGCGGCTTGCCACGAGTTTGCCAAGTTTTGATTTGACCAGATTCGCCAGATAATCGCCGAGGGCCCCCGATCCCGAAAGTTGGCGATTGCCGTGGGCATCGACTTCGCCGCCGGTCATGATTTTTTCCGCCAGGAGCGATTTCTTGTCGCCCGCCGCATAGCGCACGCCTTCGGAGACGGCGATGACGCAGCGCCCGAGTTTGGTGTAGACGCGGTCGACATCGCCGATGAAGCGATCCTCGTTGAAGTCGACCTCTGGCACGTAGATCAGATGGGGGCCATCGGATTCATCCCATCGCCCGAGCGCGGAGGCGGCCGTGAGCCAGCCGGCATCGCGGCCCATGACGATGTTGATTTTGATGCCCTTGAGGGAGCGATTGTCGGCATCGTCGCCCTGGTGCGCCAGCGCGACGAAGCGTGCCGCGCTGCCATAGCCGGGGCAGTGATCGGTCGTGCGCAGGTCGTTGTCGATGGTTTTGGGAACGTGATAGACACGGAGGTTGACGCCATCGGCCGCGGCCATTTCGGCGGTGATGCGTGCGGTATCCGCGGAATCGTTGCCGCCGATATAAAAAAAGTGCGAGACGTTGTTCTTCTTGAAGGACTCGAAGATTTTGCGGCAGTAGGCTTCGTCGGGCTTGTCGCGTGTGGATCCGAGAGCCGAGGAGGGCGTCGCGGCGACGCGCTCGAGCAGGTCTTTCGAGAGGCCGTCGAGGGAGACGAACTCGTTCTGGATGACGCCGCGGACGCCGTGTTTGGCCCCGAGGATTTTTCCGATGCGTCCCTGGTGCTGCGCCGCGGTGAGCGCTTCGATGGCCCCGACGAGGCTTTGATTGATTACCGCGGTGGGCCCGCCCGATTGTCCGATCACTGCATTGCCAGACATGACAACTCTCCTGTGCGTACGTCCCGTGAAACAAAGCCGCGCAGTATACGCCACGAGGTTTCGAGGCCGCTACAATGGGGTGATGCGCATTGCGGAAATTTTTTATTCACTTCAGGGGGAGGGCAAGCTGACCGGCATGCCGTCGGTGTTCGTGCGCACGTCGGGATGCAACCTTCGCTGCACCTGGTGCGATACGCCGTACGCCTCGTGGGAGCCGGAGGGAGATGACATGCCGGTCGAGGGGATCGTCGAACGGGTGCTGGGTTATCGGTGCGCACACGTGGTCGTCACGGGCGGCGAGCCTTTGATGTTCAAAGAGATTCCCGAGCTGCTTCACGGCCTGAAGCGCGCGGGGAAGCACATCACGGTGGAAACGGCGGGGACGCTCTGGCCGGGCGGGCTGGAACGGGGCGTGATCGACCTGGCGAGCATTTCGCCGAAGCTGTCGAACTCGACGCCGTGGCGGCGTGAGAACGGGCGGTTTGCGCAGGTCCACGAACGGCAGCGCCTCAACCTGGGGGCTCTGGCGGCGATCGCGCGCGAGGGGGCCATCCGTGACCGCCAGTGGAAATTCGTGATCACGCGTCCCGAGGATGTCACCGAAGCGGAAGAACTCCTTGCGACTCTGAACGAACGCCTTCCTTTGGCCGAACGCATCCCCCCCGCCGACATCCTGCTGATGCCCGAGGCCACGGACGCCGAAACGCTGGCCGCGCGCTCCCGCGATCTCGCTCCGCTGTGCCTCGCAAAGAGTTATCGCCTCTCGCCGCGCATGCACGTTCACTTGTGGGGGAACAGGAAGGGCACCTGACCTGTAATAGTGTTTGGTTTACAATGGAACGTGAAAGGGCTCTGCACGTCCGCAGCGTCGCCGAATTTTTTACAACGAGAATGCTTCCCATGGCTCCCACTCCCCAGCCGCAGCCCGCCCTTCTGGAAACCTTTCCGAATCCGCATCCGCGGCGCGATTACTCGATTCTGCATGTCGCCCCGGAATTCACGTCGGTCTGCCCCAAAACCGGGCAGCCGGATTTTGGCACCATTAAACTTTCCTACGTGCCGGAGAAACTTTGCGTCGAGCTCAAATCCTATAAACTGTACCTGCAATCCTTCCGCCAATGCGGAATTTTTTACGAGGACGTGACCAATCGGCTTCTTGACGATCTCGTGCGCGCCCTCAAGCCACGGTCGATGACCGTGACCACGGAATGGACGCCGCGCGGCGGGCTGCATTCCGTCGTGACCGCCAGCTACACGGCATCCAAAAAGCATCGATGAGAGGACTCCCGTGGCCGCGAAACGTGTGCCCCGCATCGGCATCTCCGGCTGGCGCTACAAACCCTGGCGCGGAACCTTCTATCCCGAAGACCTCGCGCAGAAGCGCGAGCTCGAATACGCCTCTCGCCAGCTCAATTCCATCGAAATCAACGGGTCTTTTTACTCGCTCCAGCGGCCCAGTTCCTGGAAGTCGTGGTATGAACAGACGCCCGAGGATTTCGTATTTTCCATCAAGGGCAGCCGCTATATCACGCACATGCGCAAGCTGAAAGATGTCGGGGAGCCGCTGGCGAATTTCTTTTCACAGGGATTGCTTGCGCTGGGGGAAAAGCTGGGCCCGATCTTGTGGCAGTTTCCGCCAAACTTTCGCTTTGATGCGGAAAAGATAGAAGCTTTCTTCGAAATGTTGCCGCGCGATACCCAGGAAGCGGCGCGGCTCGGAAAGAAGCACACCGCTTTCATGAACGGCCGCACCTTTTTCGAAGCACACGCCAATCATCCCCTGCGCCACGCGATGGAAATTCGCCATGATTCCTTCAAGTGCCCCGAATTCATCGCGCTTCTTCGCAAGCACGATGTCGCGCTCGTCGTCGCCGACACCGCCGGTAAATGGCCCTTTCTCGAAGACCTCACCAGCGATTTTGTGTACGCCCGGCTGCACGGCGACGAGCAGCTTTACACCTCCGGCTACACACCCGAAGCGTTGGACAAATGGGCCGGGCGCGTCAACGCCTGGCTTGCGGGAAGGGAACCTCCCGATGCCGCCCACGCGTCGGAAAAGCCTGCCAAAAAGCGCAAGCAGCGCGACGTTTTCATCTATTTCGACAATGACGTCAAAGTCCGTGCCCCCTTCGACGCCATGGGCCTGGCGCAGCGCACGGGCGGCTACGTTCCGGAGCATCCTCCGCTCGAACCGCCGGCCCAC
>DASZPK010000197.1:0-17614 GCA_035550335.1 Chthoniobacteraceae bacterium
GAATGCCGATATCGAGAAACCCGCGACGCAGACGAACAAGGGCAGCGGGTGGTATGGCGTTTCTCTCGTCGCCGCGCTCACGATGATTTTTCTGGTGCTCATAATTTTCCCGGGCTTCCTGGCTGCGGAGTTGTCGCGAACGGGCTGCGTTTGCCTGAGTGGGTACGGGCTGGGCTTTCCCAAGGGTACGCAGTGGAATTATACGATTGGCCCTAAACTTACGCCGGTGTGCGAGGGGCTTCTTTATCCCTCTTCCGTGCTCATGGCGCACTCGGATGGCATTTGCCGGTTTTACATCTGGCAATACCGGCGTATCGGGGGACCAGAGGTCATAACGTTATCTCCCCGGCAACACGGCCCGCTGCTTGTCGGTTTGTAAAACAAACGTTGGAGCATTGATAAAACGGGCGCGCGGGTTTATCCTTCCGCCATGCCTCCCGAAACGCCCGGCGAAATTTCGGACCCCGGGGAAAAACAGCTTTGCGCGAAATGCCTGGAGCCGAACGATCCCAACGCCAATTTTTGCGTGAAATGCGGCGTGCCGCTTTCCTCCTACGCGGCCACCGGGCCGCTCGAGCAGGTCTTCGCCCAAGGCGACCTTTACCGGAGCGCCGCGAACCGCCCGGTTAAGTTCATCGTGTTCCTAGGCGTGTGGCTGCTGTTTATGCCGGCAGGAATGGCCGGCGCGTGGGTGGTGATACAGGGATTTGCCGGGGGAACGGGTGGCGGCTTTATTAACACGCTATTATATATGTTGTTGGGGCTCGCCTCAGTTGTTCTTTCCACGGTCATGATCTGGAAAACGGGGTGCAATTATTTCGCTGGGAAAAAGGAGGAGCCATCGAGCGATCCGGCCGATTCATAGGAGCCGCACCGGAGAACCCCATGAGCCACCCCGAAGACGAAGCGCAAATCCGCGACCTGATCGATACCTGGCTGAAAGCCTCTGCCGCGGGCGACGTGGAGACCGTGCTCGGCCTCATGACCGACGACATCGCTTTCCTGCTCCCCGGCCGCCCGCCGATGCGGCGCGCGGAATTTGCCGAAGCCTCGCGCGCGCAATCCGGGAAGATGAAGATCGAGGGAAAGTCCGACATTCAGGAGATCACCGTCGAGGGAAATTACGCGTACTGCTGGAACCATCTCTCGATCACCATCACGCCCGAAGGCGGCGCGCCCATGCGCCGCGCGGGGAACATCCTCTCCGTTTTTCGCAAGGAGGCCGAGGGAAAATGGCGGCTCCATCGCGACGCGAATTTGCTGCAACCTGTCATCGGAGGTTAGACATGCTTGCCAGGCGATTGGTGATCATAATTTTTTGTTTGCTATTCTGCCACGTGGCGTTTGCCGGGCAGGAGGTTGCGGCCTCCGTATTATCGCGATTAAAGCCACCGGTTGCGATCACGAGGGCGTCTGCCCTTGTCGATCTCGATGGAGCCGTTGTGATGATGATTCATGGTGCGAATGGCGTGGAGGTCAGGGTGACTTATTCGGGCCCCGAAAAAAACCGCTTCACCATCGAAAGACCGGATAGCATGGACGTCATGCGGCTGCAACCGGGCGGGAATGCGGAGCACCTGTTGCTGGCCATCGTTCGCGAAGCTTTGCGCTCCGAGCCTGCGATTGATCCAAATCTTACCGCCGATGCAAGGGCGCATCTCCTCATCAGGCGGGAAGCGATGGAAAAATGCCTGAAAGTCCTCGAGGCGCGGGATCATAAAGAATAATTCTGCATTCGTTCGGCACGATAGCAATTTTATCACATCGTCTCGCATAATTTTCGCGCGTTTGCCGGGAGGTTCCCGTCTATCCTCCATGAGCACGAAATCCTCCTCTCCCTCCCGGATGTTTTTCGCCCCGGCCAGCCGCTGGTTGTCAATCGCCGCGCTGGCCATTTTCGCAAACCTCGCTACCGCGCCGCTCGCGCTTTCGCAGCAGTCGGGCAAGAGCGCCATCGCCATCCCGCCGCCGCTGATTCCAAAGATGGTCCTCCCGCGCATGCCCGAGCCGCTCATCCCGGCGAAACTCACGCAGATGGATGTGAGCGCGCACATCGTGGGGCTGAACGCGGAGGTCACCACTACGATGACTTTCCTCAACCCGAACCATCGCGTGCTCGAGGGCGACCTGGAATTTCCGCTGCCCGATGGCGCGGGCGTGACCGGCTATGCGCTCGACATCCATGGCACGCTCGTGGATGGCGTGGTGGTGAAAAAGGAGAAGGCGCGCATCGCGTTTGAGACGGAGGTGAAGCGTGGCGTCGATCCCGGCCTCGTCGAGCAGGTGGCGGCGAATATGTTTCGCACGCGGGTTTATCCGCTCCCGGCGAATGGCACGCGGCAGGTGCGGGTGCGCTACGTGACGCCGCTTTCGGTGGACGCGAAAGGCGATGCGGCGTGGCATTTGCCGATGCCGGTGGGCGAAACCATCGGGAAACTCGCGATTGACGTGGAGGTTTCGCAGGGCGTGGTGAAACCGGAGATCGGCGGGTTCGGCAACCTGCGCTTCGAGACACTCGATAGCAATTGGGTGGCGAAGACCGAGATCAACGACGCCAAGCCGGGCGAGGATTTGTGGGTCGCGTTGCCGAAGCTCCCGGCACAGGTGCCGTCCGTGGAGAAGACGAAGGACGGCGATGTTTATTTTTCAATCAGCGATTTAGCGCCCGTGGATGCGGCCCCGGAGGCGAAGGCGCCAGCACACATAGGCCTGGCATGGGACGCCTCCGGGAGCCGCGAGGGCGAAAAGAGCATCGGGAAGGAGACCGCGATGCTCAAAAAACTGCTCGCCGCATGGCCGGACACGGGCGTGACACTCGTGGTCTTCCGCGACCGCGCCGAGGAGCCGCGCGTGTTTGAAGCGAAGGACCGCGACTCGCTCTTCAAGGCGCTCGCGGAACTCGCCTACGACGGCGGCACCGACCTTTCCGTCGTTCCCGAAGCGATGAATAAAATTGAAAACATCGACCAATGGCTCCTTTTCACCGACGGCGTGGACACACTCTCCGGCCGCCTGCCCGAGTTTGGTAAACAACGCATCACAGCCGTTGTGAATGAAACGGTGGCCGACCGCGAATTGCTCGACGAAATCTGCGCGCAGGGCGGGGGAGAGGTGGTTGACCTGCAAAACCTCGATACAGATGCGGCCGTCGCCGCGATCACACACCCGCCGCTGCGCCTCACCGCGGTGCATGGCAATGGCATCGCCGACGTACAGGGCGTGGGGCAATCGGTGCATGGCCGCGCCGCGATCTCCGGTAAGCTCACTGCCGACGATGCGGAGCTGACGTTCGAATATTCCAACGGCAAGCAATCCCAGCCGGTGAAGATCGCGAAATCCGGCGCGACCGAGGGGAACCTGCTCGCCACCGTCTGGGCCGGCAAGCGCATCCGCCAGCTCGCCGCGCGCGCGGACGACAACGAGGACGAACTGCTCGCCCTCGGCCAGAAATTCAGCATCGTGAGCCCGGTCACCTCGCTCATCGTCCTCGAAACGCTCGACCAGTACGTGCGCAACGAAATCGAGCCGCCCGCGTCGCTGCCCGGGCTGCGCGAGCAGTGGGCCGCCACGATGCAGACCAAGGCGAAGCCCCTCGCCAAGACGCGCCAGGACAAGCTTGATTACGTCCTCTCGCTCTGGAATGCGCGCCTGCAATGGTGGAACACCGATTTCTCCGGCGCGGCGAGGGAGCAGGCGAAAGAACCGAGAAAGTATATAAACAGGGAACTGGTGAATGGCGGCGATTTCAGCTCGGGCAGCTCTTCGGGCAACGCCAGCGGGGGCTTCACACCTGTGACTCCCACTACGCCAACCGCGATGCCGGGAGCCCCGCCCGCGCCCGCTGCGATGCCGGAACTAGTCCGCGCCGAGGCGGCCGCCGATCACGCCAGCGTCGACCAAGTCAAAAGGCTTGATGCCACTGGCGAAGGTGGCAATGGCGAATCCGGCGATGGCGACCAATTCATGTCAAGAGGGGGCGCTTACGAGGGGAAAGATGCCGTTTCCTCCGGAAATGGCACGCTCACGATCTCCATCAAGGCATGGGACCCGAACACGCCCTACCTCGCCGCCATCAAGGTCGCGGACAAGGGCGACCGCTATGCCGCCTATCTCAAGCAGCGCAAGGAATACGCCGCCAGTCCCGCGTTTTTCCTCGATTGCGCCGATTACTTTTTCAAGGAGGACAACAAGCCGATCGCCACCCGCATCCTCACCAACCTCGCCGAGATGAAACTCGAGGACCCGCCGCTGCTGCGCGTGCTCGCATGGCGTTTCCAGCAGGAAGGGGAATTGGACCGCGCCATCGTCGTGCTTCGCCGCGTTTACAAGATGCGCCCCGATGAAGCGCAAAGCCTGCGCGACCTCGCCCTCGCGCTCACCGAGCGCGGCAAGACCGCCGCAGCCGAGGCGGGAAAAACGGCCGACCTGACCGAGGCGCTGTCGCTCGAGGAGAAACTCGTGTTTGGAAATTGGAACCGCCAGGACGAAATCGAGCTCCCCACGCTCGAGGAAATGAACGCCCTCATCGCCTGGATCCATGCGCAAAAATGGGACAAGACCCCCGTGATTCCCAACCTCGACGAGCGACTCCTCAAAAACATGGACGACGACGTGCGCATCGTGATGTCGTGGGACGCCGACTCGACCGACATCGACCTGCACGTGGTCGAGCCCACAGGCGAGGAAGTGTTTTACAATCATAACCGCTCGTTGAGCGGCGGCCTCATCTCGCACGATGTCACCCAGGGCTACGGTCCCGAGGAATACATCATGCGCTGCGCAATGCCGGGCGATTACAAAATCTTCGCGCAATATTACGGCTCCACGCAGCAGAACGTGACGGGCGCCGTCACCGTCACCGCGACCGTGTTCACCAACTTCGGCCGCCCCGACCAGAAAAAGCAGGTGCTCACCCTGCGCCTCGATAGCATCAAGGAAAACGTCCCCATCGGCAACATCCGCTTCGACGCAGGCATGATCCACCCCATGGGCAACGCCGCTGGCGGGCATCCCGGGGTCACGCGCGACGATTTTCGCGCGTTGAAAGCCGGCCAGACCCAGCAGGAAACGCTCAATCAGCTCGGCGAACCCACCGAGAAAAAGGACAACCTCTGGACCTACAAAATCGAAAAGCGCAGCTACCAGGTGAAATTCGCAAGCAACGGCACGATCCAGTCCGTGGTCGAATCGCTCCCCGGCGATACCAAGATGATTCTGGTGCAGTAAGCCGTGCCCTCTGGTAAAACGAAAAGCATGCGCCTGGCTTTTATCTTCGCATTGGCTTTCGCATACAGCTTGTACGCCGCTGACCCGGCTGAAAACTATCCCGACAAATCCCTGGGCGTCTCGGAGGTAAAAATCACCTCCTTCACCGACTGGGCTGCGAAGTTGCATGCATACTCCGGCAAAACGGTGGTGCTTCCCGACGGTGTGACTGCGGCCCTGTCGAAAGCGCCTGCGGCTGATGCATTGTTTGGAGGGAAGTCGATCGGTCGCACCGAAAAACCGGGCCAGAAATCGGAACCGCTGAAGCTCAGCGAGTTGGTGAACATGGAGGAAATTCTATTGAAGCTGAAATGTCGTTACGATTCCGGCAAGGACGCATTCATCCTCAGTTTCCCGTGGGAGACGAACGACAACCGCACGAACGCGGAATTGCTGAAAATCCTCACCGGCACAAAGCCGGGCAACCACGACGGAAAACCCGACGCGTGGAGCGAGGCTTTTGACGGGATTACGGGCAAACCGGGGAACCGCGCCACCGCGTGGATCGTGCGTTGGCTGGGCGAGGAAGCGGGAGGGTGTGTCACAAACCGGTTCGCCGGGAATCTGCTGGATGGAGCCGGCCAGCCGCATTTGTTAATCTTGAACGACCACGTCGAAATGCTTCCCGGTGAAGTTTACGTGAGTTATTATCTCTTCAACCGCGATGGCAAAATCGAGGAAGGGGGTGTGATGACCGCGGGCGGCACGGACAACGGATCCACCTATCCGGATCGAGGGGTTCTGAACGATGCCGGTAATCGAATGACATACATCGGCTTCGAATTCAAAGTCGAAAAGTCGCACTTGGTATTGGTAAGCAAGCCCGCCGATGACCCGAACCATGCCGGAGAAACGGTGATCGCGCTCGATGCCGCCGGGGCCTCGCCGAAATAGTTCCTGCGCGCTCCTGTTCCAAAAACCCAACAATTTCTTTTGACAGCCCGCTTCGTTTTGTTAATTTCCCTGCTCGCTTTAAGAGAAATAGAGTGAATCACCCTTACCCGTTCAGGCCGAAAAAGCCTGGCTCGGCGCGGGGTTTTTCGCCCTTTTGATCCAAGGTGAAACGTTGGTAAAAAACGGTGCAGTGTGCGTGGTAAAATACGCCCATGTAGCTCAGTTGGTAGAGCACGTCCTTGGTAAGGACGAGGTCATCGGTTCAATCCCGATCATGGGCTCCATGCCCGGGATTGATAAACAGAATTTAAACAAGTAAAAACAACAGTAAAAGTAAACCCAGAGGTCCTTAAAACCTTAAGAACCTTAAACCTCAAAATAGTAATCAGGAGACCCTTCAATGGCTAAGGAAGCATTCAAAAGAGACAAACCGCACGTCAACGTTGGCACGATCGGCCACGTCGACCATGGCAAGACCACCCTCACCGCGGCGATCACCACCATTCTCGCAAAGAAGGGTTTTGCTGAAGCGAAAGCTTACGACCAGATCGACGCCGCTCCCGTGGAAAAGGAGCGCGGTATCACCATCAACACCGCCCACGTCGAATACCAGAGCGACAAGCGCCACTACGCGCACGTTGACTGTCCCGGCCACGCCGACTATGTGAAAAACATGATCACCGGCGCCGCCCAGATGGACGGCGCGATCCTCGTCGTCTCCGCCGCGGACGGCCCGATGCCCCAGACCCGCGAGCACATTCTTCTTGCCCGCCAGGTCGGCGTGCCGGCCATCGTGGTGTTCCTGAACAAGTGCGACATGGTCGATGACCCGGAACTCCTCGACCTCGTCGAGATGGAAGTGCGCGACCTGCTCACCCAGTACGAATTCCCGGGAGACAAAATCCCGATCGTCAAAGGCAGCGCCTCCAAGGCCCTCGCCGCCGGCGACCCGAGCCACCCCGATGCCAAGTGCATCCTCGACCTCATCGCAGCGGTCGACGATTACATCCCCGTGCCGGAGCGCCCGATCGACCTGCCGTTCCTGATGCCGGTCGAAGACGTGTTCAACATTGAAGGCCGCGGCACCGTCGCCACCGGTCGTGTGGAGCGCGGCATCCTCAAGAAAATGGAGGAAATCGAAATCGTCGGCATCAAGCCCACGATCAAGACCACCTGCACCGACATCGAAATGTTCCGCAAGCTCCTCGACGAGGCGCGCGCGGGCGACAACGTCGGCCTGCTGCTCCGCGGCACCAAGAAGGAAGACATCGAGCGCGGCCAGGTCATCTCCAAGCCCGGCTCGATCACCCCGCACAAGAAATTCAAGGCTGAGATCTACGTGCTGAACAAGGATGAAGGCGGCCGTCACACGCCGTTCTTCTCGAACTACCGCCCGCAATTCTATTTCCGCACCACGGACGTCACCGGCTCGGTGAAACTCCCGGCCGGCGTGGAAATGGTCATGCCCGGCGACAACGTCTCCATCGAGGTCGAGCTTCACACCCCGATCGCCATGGAAAAGACCATCCGCTTCGCCATCCGCGAGGGCGGCAAGACGGTCGGCGCCGGCCGCGTGGCTGAGATCCTGGACTAACTTAGCAAAACGCCAGTAGCTCAATTGGTAGAGTAGCGGTCTCCAAAACCGTTGGTTGGGGGTTCGAGTCCCTCCTGGCGTGTTGAGTGCGGGACGAAAACAAAAAAGCAATGTTAGGTAAAACCAGACAATTCATCGGCGAAGTCCGTGTCGAGCTCGCCAAGGCCAGTTGGCCTTGGGACCCGAAGGAAAAGGGCTACAAGCGCTACAAGGAACTCGCCGACCATACCGTGATCGTGCTGATCGCGATATTGCTGTTGTCCGGCTACATCGCGTTCTGGAGTTCCCTGCTCGATTTCATCGTGGGCGCGCTCGTCAATCACTAAGCTTTCGATTTTTTCCCATGGCAGTCCCCGCTCCCAAAGATCAATGGTTCGTCGTCCAGGTCCTCTCCGGCCAGGAAGGCAAAGTGCACGACAACCTCGTCAAGCGCATCAAGACCGAGGAGATCGGCGACCTCGTTTACGAAGTCCTCGTCCCCACCGAGCGCGTCTCCGAGATCAAGCGCGGGAAAAAGACGGAGACCACCCGCAAGCTTATGCCCGGTTACGTGATCGTGAACATGCATTTGCTCGACCCGAACAATCAACTCGTCGACCGTTCGTGGTATTTCATCAAGGACACCCCCGGCGTGCTCGGCTTTGCCGGCACCAAGGACAAGCCCACCCCCATGCGCCCGAATGAAGTGGAAATGCTCCTCTCGCAGGTGCGCGTGAGCGACGACAAGGTGAAGCCGAAGGTCAGCTTCTCAGTGGGCGAAACCGTGAAGGTGGCCGACGGCCCCTTCCAGAACCAGAGCGGCGTCGTCGAGGAGATCGACCCCGAGCGCGGGAAACTGCGCGTGTCGGTCAGCATCTTCGGCCGTTCGACCCCGGTTGAATTGGAATACTGGCAGGTCGAGCGAAGCTAGGCTGCGATACAGGAATTTAAACAAGGTAAAACATCATGGCAAAGGAAATCACAGGACAAATCAAATTGCAGATCCCCGCGGGGCAGGCGAACCCTGCGCCCCCGGTCGGCCCGGCGCTCGGCCAGCAGGGCGTGAACATCATGGCCTTCTGCAAGGAATTCAACGCCGCCACCCAGAAGCAGGCGGGCGACATCCTTCCCGTGGTCATCACGGTCTACAAGGACAAGTCATTCACTTTCATCACCAAGTCGCCCCCGGCGTCCGTGCTGCTTAAGAAAGCCGCGAACATCGCCGCCGGTTCCAAGGAGCCGAACAAAATCAAGGTCGCCAAGCTTACGAAAAAGCAAGTCATGGACATCGTGAAGATCAAGGCCAAGGACCTCAACTCGCGTTCCGACGAGGCGGGCTTCCGCGTCATCGCCGGCACCGCCCGCCAGATGGGCATCGAGATCGAAAACTGATCTTTAAAATTTACCAGGTTGGTTAAAGCAAGGCGCGGGCAAACTCCCGCGCCTTGTTTTTTGCACGTAGCGGCGATTGGCTCGCGGGCCGATGCCTGATAGCATGCAAGCAACGATGAATACCCGCGTTCGCACAAAATTCGCCTTGGCGCTTTTGCTTGCGGCGACCCCGCTTTTCGCACTTGCCCAATCAGCACCGGTATCGCTGGGCTATGTTTTACAAGCGGATGTACTTGCAGGCTCAAAGCAGGACGCGGTAGCGAAACTCGCGGAAAGCGGGCGCGACTGGATTGTCATCGACGCGTTCTTTACCGGCGATGAACGATGGGCGCCAGCCGACCTCGCGGCCATTCGCAAAGGCAAAGCGGGACGCAAGGTGATCGCCTATCTCTCGATCGGCGAGGCGGAGGATTACCGCCCATACTGGCGCAAAGAATGGGACGCCGCGCACAGCGGAAAACCCTCCGCTGCCGCGCCGCCGTTCCTGCTGGCGCAAAATCCGGAATGGAAAGGAAATTACCGGGTCAAATACTGGCAGCCCACGTGGCAGGCCATCATCCTCGCCGAGGTGGACCGCATCATGGCGGCCGGTTTCGATGGCGTTTATCTGGACATCGTCGATGGATTCGAGACATTCGAGCGGAACGGCAGTGGCGACGATTACGAAGACAATAAAATCGACCCCGAAACCAAGCAAAGCTATCGCCGGGACATGGTCGATTTTGTGAAACAGATCGCACTCCGCGCGCGCAAGGCGAATCCCGCAGCCCTCTTGATCCCGCAAAACGGCGCGCAATTGCTCGCGCACAAGGATTTCCTGAAAATCGTGGACGCCATCGGTATCGAAGATCTCTTCGCCGATGGCGACAAACCCCGTAAACCCGGCGACGTGCGGGATGTGCTCGACGACTTGGCGCCGATGATCGCCGCGCGAAAACCGGTGTTTGATGTCGAATATCCGCGCAAGCCGGAACTCCAATCCCGCGTCAAGGAGCAGGCAACGTCACACGGCTTCGTGTGGCTGGTCACCGGCCGGGAGTTGAAAACCCTTGGCGAGTCGGGCAAGTAAACCACCATGCTCCGCTTGGAAAATTTGTAGAGTCCGCTGTCCTCAGCGGAGGCGTTGGACGCCGCGATGGGATTCTCCGCAGCGACGCGCCATTCCTGCGGTGAGGACACCGCACGCTACAATTGTTCGTGGAGAAGATCGGTTCGAAATCAGAACCTACTTGTTTTCCTGGAACACCGGCTTCTTCATCGCGGGCAGGGGAACCTGCCCCGCCAGTTCGGGAAACACCTCGGCGAAATGCTCCTTCGTGGTCTGGCCGATGTCGAAGAAAACCCAATGATGCCCGCCATCCTCCGAAATCGCCAGCAGGTAGGAATCGCGCAGGAGTTTCCCGCCCTCGACTTTCATCACGATGTGCTCCGGCACAATCGATGTAATCCAGCTCCCGATTTTTTTGGGCGCCTGCGGTGTGCCGATGGTGGCCGAGATAAAGCCGGTCCCGCTGGCCTGCATTTCCGCCACGCCATCCTTCAAGGCCGCGACCATCGCCGCTTCGCCGCCCAGCGATTTGATCACGCGCGGGTGCGTGTATTTTACGATCCCGTCGAGATTATTTGCCACGACGGCGTTCGCGCAATTCTGCGCCTCCTTCTTGATCGTGGCGGTGAGGTCGTCGGCATGCAGCCCCAGCGGGAAAAGCGCGAGGACACAGGCGATGATGGCGAAGCGCGATATCGTTTTCATGGATGAATGTTGGTTGCGGGTGGTGCGGGATTTGTAGCAGCAGGCTGCGGGCCAGCGGATGAGGCCGGAGCGGGCGAGGGGGCTTCCGGCTTGGCCTGGTTCAACCCGATCACCGCGCGCGAGCCGATGCCGTTGTCGATCTGCACGCCGCCGGGCTGCAAGTTCTCGGCGATGATCGCGGCTTTCACCTCGGATTTCAATACAACGGCCGGCCCCTTGTTGCTGTCAAAAACGCATCCTTTTACGATCAGCTTCCCTTTCCCGGCGATGATCGCGCCATCTGCGGGAATCGCGGCAATGTGGCTGTCGGAGAGGGTCACCGCGGTGTCGCCCTGCATGAGGATGCAATGGGTTCGCGGGTCCCAAAAACTGCAGTTCACCAATTGCACCGCCCCACCAGCGCCGGGGGATGTCACGAGAGCCGCATTCGGGTCCCCGGCAAAGGCGGTGAATTCGCCGTTGGTGATCAGCAGCCCGTACGGCTGGATGTTATCCACCTGCACGCAAGCCTTGCAGAAATCCGCGCCGATGCCCATGAACTGCCCGTTGCAATTTCCCGACTTGGTCTTGATGAAAAGGTAGCCCGACTTCGCCCCCCAGATGAACGTGTTCTCCACGTATTCCCAATCCGACCGCGCAAAGATGAAGCCCTCGAGGTTCGTGGTGAGATACGTGGAAAGATTCTTGAAATTGTCGTGTCCTGCGGAGGGATGGCCGCTGCCGAGCCAGTAGTGCGGGTTGAAATGGACATTCTCGATGCGGCCGATATCGGTGGTGTTATCCACCATCACCCCCCGGCGCAGCACGCACCCGAAAACATTGCGGATGAGATGGAGCGAGCCGTCCGCATTGTCGCCGCCCATTTTGATCCCTTGGTAGGCGTTCATCAGCGTCACGTCTTCCACTGTGTCGTGATGCCCGTGCCCGCGGATCGCCCACGGGAAAGCCTTTACCTGCGCCGGGTCCTGGGTGGGCCAGGCCATCGTGAGCCCTTGGGCGGAAGCATCGCCTTCGAGTTCAATTGCTGCCGGCCCCTCCTCGGCGCCTTCGCCTCCGGTAATGAGAAGGGTCGTCCCTTTTTGCCATTGGTTGCCGTGATGCGGCGCGTCCCAGCTTCCTTTTAGCGTCACGCCCGAGGGGATCCGCAACGAGCCTTTGATCAGATACTGCCCCGGAGGCAGGTTAACCGTCCCGCCGGCCGCTTTTTTAGCGTCGAGCAATTGCTGGATCGGCGCGGTGGCATCGGTCACGCCATCAGCGAACGCGGGTTTGGGTTCATCCGCGCGGCAAATGCAGAGCGGGAGAAAAAACAGGGCACAGAGTGGGAGGAGTATTTTGCGCATGGGAGGGGGAGGGTTCAGCTTTCGAGGATGCCTCCCGCTCCGGCGCATGCAAGAAATTTTGTGCATCGCCGTCCGGTCTGCCAAGTAAACACCTGTTAAATCTCCCGATCCGCACAACCGATCGCCCGCCGGGCGCGTATATTCGTTATCCCTATGAAAAAATCTGATAAAGCCAAGCTCACCCGCAAGATGGAAGCCCCGCTGGCCACTCCCAGCGACCTGCCGCCCAACGCCGCCCGCGACATCGCAGGCGCGATGAACCCCATCCTCGCCGACGTGTTCGCCCTCTACGTGAAAACCAAGAACTTCCACTGGCACCTCAGCGGCCCGCATTTTCGCGATTACCATTTGCTCCTCGACGAGCAGGCCGACCAGATTTTCGCGATGACGGACCCGATGGCCGAGCGCATCCGCAAGGTCGGCGGCACCACGATCCGTTCCATCGGCCACATCGCCCGCGACAAGCGCATCCTCGACAACGACGCCGATTTCGTCGAGCCGCACGACATGCTTGCCGAGTTGCGCGAAGACAACAAAACCCTCGCCGCCCACTTGCGCGAAGCCCACGAGGTCTGCGAAGAGTACCACGACATCGCGACCGCCAGCCTCATCGAGGTCTGGATCGACGAGACGGAGCGGCGCACATGGTTCCTGTTCGAGGCGGGGCGCGGCGGGCGCTCGGGCGTGTAGGATCCAATCCAGCCTAGCGCGGAATTTTTTCCGGCGGATCGGCGTGGTCTTCGAGCCCCTTTTCCGGGGCCTTGCAATTGAAGACGATGTGGTGCGCGACGGAGGAGAAATTGGGTGGGTTTGCATCGTCGCCCACGATGGTGTTGTAGCTGACCAGCAGAAACTGCCCCTTCCAGCCATCGATCGAGCCAACGATGCTTTCCCAACAGGAAGCATATAGAATCTCCTGTGCCTTCACCACTGTATCCCCATGGATGTGCAGCCAATAAAGAGAGGATTCCTCGCCCGCGCCGCATTTGCCATTGGGATTGCCGCCGGAATAAATGGTGCAGGAAATCACGAGATAAAGGTCCTCGCCCCGCTGGATCTTCGAATGGATGACGCCATCCTCGATCCTGTCGAGCGGAGGCTGGACGCCCGGCCCGCAAAGATAGACGTGCGAAAAACCCCGGGCGTGGACGATATATTTACCGGGCGTCGCGGCCGGCGACAGCTGGCAGCAAAGAACCAGCGCCAATGCAGCGAGGAGGAATGAGTATTTCATGGAAGACATATACGACGCAATTAGGCGGATTCTTGCAAGCAATGCGAAAACTTTTCTGGTGTTCAACGGGCTTGTCGCTTTTCCGAAACTTGTGTTACATTGCCTGAGCCATGAGCACGCTTACCGAATCGAACAAGCCGCCGAAGCTTTGCCACCGGAGCAACTCCGACAGTTGCTGGCTCACATCACGGCCAAACTGCAGCATTTGCAGTCCGGGAAGGAAACAGCGTTTCATTCCTATGAAATAGTAACAGGTGGGGATGGTTTGCCGTTGATTCGTGGCAATGGAGGGACGATCACATCGGAAATGGTGGGTGAGATCGAAGGACTGGCCCCGTGAGGTTTTTGCTGGATGTTAATCTGTTGATGGCTTTGCTATGGGAGAATCACGAGCATAACCAGCAAGCGCGGAGGTGGTTTAAGTCCATCGGAGCTTTCTCCACCTGTCCAATAACGCAAATCGGATTTGTAAGGATTTCGACCCACGCCAATCTCGGGTATAGTGAGCCGCCTGAAAGAGCCTTTGGTGTGCTGCGTCGGTTTATTGCCGATCCGCGGCATCTTTTTGTGCATGATGACTTGAGTTGCGAGGATCGAATTTTGTTTTCCGAGCGCATTCTCGGCCCGCAAATGTGACCGACTTTTACCTCGCCGGGCTGGCTCGCAAGCACGACTTGGTCCTGGCGACTTTCGATGCCGCTCTCAGCCGTGCCTTCCCCGACGAGCCGTCGCTGGTCATACTGGTGAAATAATCAAAAAATTTTGTTGACGCCCCTCTTTTCCGGGCTACTCTCTCCACTCCCGCTCTCTGAAAAGCCCCTTGGCGCCCTGTGCGTTCCTGTGGACTGGGGGTGGAAAAATCAATTAAGCAGGAGAGTTTTTAGACTCGCTTGAACTGCACAAAATACATGCAAGCAAAAAGAAGCAAACGCTATCGCGCCGCGGCTGAGAAAGTCGACGGCAAGAAGAATTACCAGCTCGCCGAAGCTGTCGCCCTCCTCAAGGGCCTTCCCGCCACCAAGTTCGACCAGACCGTCACCCTCGCGTTCCGGCTCGGCGTCGATCCCAAGCAATCCGACCAGATGGTCCGCGGCACCTGCCCGCTCCCGAATGGCTCGGGCAAGACCGTGCGCGTGCTCGTGTTCGCCCAAGGCGATTCCGCCGAGGCGGCCCGTTCCGCTGGCGCGGAATTCGTCGGCTACGAGGACATGATCAAGAAATGCCAGGAAGGCTTCCAGGATTTCGATGTCGCCATCGCCACTCCCGCCGCCATGGCCGAAGTCCGCAAACTCGGCAAAGTGCTGGGGCCCCGCGGCCTCATGCCGAACCCGAAGACCGGCACCGTGACCGACGACACCGCGAAGGCCGTGAAAGAAGTCAAGGCCGGCCGCGTCGAATTCAAGCTCGACAAGAACGGCAACGTCGCCGTCCCGGTCGGAAAATTTTCATTCGAACCCAAGGCGCTCGTGGAAAACGGCACTGCCGTCATCGACGCCGTCATCAAGGCCCGCCCGGCTACCGCCAAGGGCACCTTTGTCGAAAACGTCACCCTCGCGGCAACCATGACCCCGGGGCTGCGCATCGATGCCAGCTCGTTTTTGAAGACTGAACGCTAAGCCGAGGACTAAACGAGGACCCAAAACATGAGACCTGAAAAAGCAACCATTGTTGAAGACATCCAGGCGAAGCTCAACCATTCGCCCTTCCTGCTCGTCACCGATTACACCGGCCTGAAAGTCGACCAATTCAGCGAACTGCGCAACCGCCTCGCCGGCGCTGGCGCCGAGTGCAAGGTCGTGAAAAACACCTTCCTCCGCCGCGCTGCGAAAGATGCCGGCCTGCCCGACATGGGCGACCTCAAGGGCCAGACCGCGATCATCATAGGGGACAAGGACGTCGCCGCCGCCGCGAAAATCCTCAAGAGCTTCACCGCCGAGTTCCAGAAGCCCGTCGTGAAGATCGGCGTGGTCGACCGCCTCGTAGTGAATCCCGACCAGATCAAGGCCATCGCCGAGTTGCCCGCGCGCGAGGTGCTCCTGGCCAAGCTGCTGGGCACGCTCCAGTCGCCGGCCTCGACCCTCGTCCGCCTGCTCAACGAACCGGCATCCGCCCTCGCGCGTGTGCTCAAGGCGAAGTCCGAACAACAAGGGTAAAATATTTAAAAGCTTTCGCGGTGCGCGCAGTAGGCGTGTCGCGATTTAAAACCAAGAAAACAAAACATGGTTCCTCGTCGGGCTGGCGGCCGCCGGCCTCAAATTTCCCGGAGCTCCGGGGAGCGACGATACCGAAAGGAAAAATATGGCAGATACAAGCACATTAGTGGATCAACTCAGCGGTCTCACCATCCTGGAAGTCGCTGACCTCGTGAAAAAGCTGGAGGAGAAGTGGGGCGTGAGCGCCGCGGCTCCCGTGGCGGCAGTTGCGGCTCCCGGCGCTGGTGGCGGCGGAGCGGCTGCGGCCCCGGCCGAGGAAAAGACCTCTTTTGACGTCATCCTCAAGGAGGCGGGCGGCAACAAGATCGGCGTCATCAAGGAAGTCCGCGCGGCGGTCCCGGGCCTCGGCCTGGCTGACGCGAAGGCCCTCGTTGAGAGCGCCCCGAAGCCGGTCAAGGAAGGTGTCACCAAGGAAGAAGCCGAGGAGATCAAGAAAAAGATCGAAGCGGCCGGCGCCAAGGTCGAGATCAAGTAATTGCGGCCCCGACACTAATCGTGCGCTACGGCAAGCAAAAAATATTGCTTGCCGTGCGCCGGTTTGTGTTTATGTTTATTTCCCCATTTTTCAGCGAGGTTCACGAACCATTCTGAAGCACGTTACATTTAGACAAACGAGTAGAACGAAAGTCGGCGCCAAAACCAAAAGAGGCGGCGGTTTTCGTTCTGTTCGTCTTGTACACAAGTCCTTCCCGTTGTTCTTGCGGGCGGACTTGCTCCTGCAAGAACATCCCTGGCTGCGCGGGGATGTCTCGGACGGGGCGAACGGATAACACGATTTTTCCCCGGCTGGTAATTGTCCCCTGCAAAAGGGAGCAATAGCCGGGCAAACCAAAAACACTGCGCCAAAAACTATGTCACAGCGAATTAATTTCGGTAAACTCAAGGAAGCCGCGGAACCCCCAAACCTCATCGAGGTCCAGGTCAACTCCTATATTGACTTCCTCCAACAGGGTGTCATTCCCTCCAAGCGCAAGGACACCGGTTTGCAGGCCGTTTTCCGGGAAGTGTTCCCCATCACCAGCTACGACGAAAAAGTGACGCTCGATTTCGTCTCCTACGAGATCGGCGAGCCGAAGCTCAGCGCGCTCGAATCCCAGCGCGAAGGCCAGACCTTCAGCGCCCCGCTCCACGTCACCTTCCAGCTCAAGGAGGAGAAGGCGACCAAGGAGGAGAAGGTGTACATGGGCGAAATCCCGCTCATGACCCCGCAGGGCACGTTCGTCATCAACGGCGCCGAGCGCGTGGTGGTTTCGCAGTTGCACCGCTCGCCGGGCATCTGTTTCGAGTCCTCGCTCCACATGAACGGCAAACAGCTTTTCAGCTTCCGCATCATCCCCGACCGCGGCTCGTGGCTCGAGGTGCAGTTCGACACGAACGACCTCCTTTACATCTACCTCGACCGCCGCAAACGCCGCCGCAAATTCCTGGCCACCACCTTCCTGCGCGCCCTCGGCTACGGCACCGACGAGCAGATCATCCAGTTGTTTTACAAAGTGGAGGATCTCGACATCACCGACAAGCTCGACGACGAGGAACTCAGCACCAAGGTCCTCATTGCCGATATTCTCGACGGCGAGATCACGGTCGCGCGCGCCTTCGAGCCGCTGACCAAGGCCACGATCAAGCAAATCTGGCAGTTGAACGTCACCAAAGTGAAGGTCGTCGACATCAAGGACGACGACACCATCATCAAGTCGCTCAAGAAAGATCCGGCGCACGACGAGGAGGAGGCGCTCAAGGACATCTATCGCCGCCTTCGCCCTGGCGATCCGCCGACCGTGGCGAACGCCCGCGGCCTGCTCAAGCGCCTTTTCTTCGACCCGAAGAAATACGATCTCGGCCGCGTGGGCCGTTACAAAATCAACCAGAAGCTCGGCATCGAGGTCGACCTCGGCGAGCGCGTGATGACGAAGGAAGACTTCATCGTCGCGATGAAATATTTGACCG
>DASZPK010000198.1:0-2004 GCA_035550335.1 Chthoniobacteraceae bacterium
ATGTCCATCTCGCGAACAAGCAGGGCCTCACGATCATCCCGGTCATCAACAAGATCGACCTGCCGAATTCCGACATCCCGACGGTGAAAAAACAACTCGAGGAAATTCTCGCGATCCCCGCGGACGAGGCGCTGCTTGCGAGCGCGAAGGCGGGCATCGGCATCGAGGAGATCCTCGAGGCGGTGATCGCGCGCATTCCCGCGCCGAAAAAATGGGACGACGAAAAAGTGCGCGGGCTGGTTTTCGATTCGACCTTCGATTCCTACCGCGGCGTGGTGACCTACGTGCGCATGATGAGCGGCTCACTCCAAGCCGGCGACGGGGTGAAAATGATGAGCAACAACCGCCCCTACGAGGTGAAGGAGGTCGGCGTTTTCACCCCGAAGATGCAGGTGATGGAAAAGCTCCTCCCCGGCGACACCGGCTACGTGATCGCGAACATTAAAACTTCCTCCGAGATCAAAATCGGCGATACGCTTACAGGCACGAAATTTCCCGCCACCGAGGCGCTGCCCGGTTTCCAGGAAATCCACCCGATGGTGTTCAGCGGCATTTATCCCATCAACACCGCCGATTTCGAGCACCTCAAGGCGGCCATGGGCAAACTGCAGCTCAATGATTCCTCGTTCGTTTACCAGGCGGAGAGTTCCGTCGCGCTCGGCTTCGGTTTCCGCTGCGGCTTCCTTGGCCTGCTGCACATGGAGATTATCCAGGAGCGGCTCCGGCGCGAGTACAACATGGACATCATCGCCACGTATCCCTCGGTCATTTACGAGGTGGAAAAAACGAACGGCGAGGTGCTGCACGTCGACAATCCCGAATTCCTGCCCGACCCGAGCGTCATCGAGGAAATTCGCGAGCCGATCGTGAAATGCTTCATCATGGTGCCCAACGAATATATTTCGCCGCTCATGCAGCTCATCATGGACAAGCGCGGAATCCTCGACCACACCGAGTCGCTCGACACGAAGCGCGTGATGCTCACCACGATCCTGCCGCTCAACGAAATCCTGGTCGATTTCAACGACAAGATCAAATCGATCACCCGAGGCTACGGCTCCATGGATTACGAGCACGCCGGTTACCGCGCGGACAAGCTGGTGAAGCTCGACATCCTCGTGAACGGCGAGCCTGTGGACGCGTTTTCCTCGATCGTGCATCGCGACAAGGCGGAGTTCCGCGGACGCCAGCTAGCGGCGAAGCTCAAGGAAGTGATCCCCACTCAGCTTTACCAGGTGGCGATCCAGGCGGCCATCGGCGGCAAGATCATCGCGCGCGAAAGCGTAAGCGCGATGCGCAAGAACGTGACCGCGAAGTGCTACGGCGGCGACATCTCGCGCAAACGCAAACTTTTGGAGAAGCAGAAGGAAGGCAAGAAACGCATGAAAGCCATCGGGCGGGTGAACATCCCGCAGGAGGCGTTCATCGAAGTGTTGAAATCGAACTGACCGCGGAGGAAATGAGTGCCCTCTCGAACACCGATGCGCAGGCGCTCCGGCGGTTCGATTTTTGGGCGTGCATCGCGCTCGCGGCCCTCGCGTTCCTGCTCTACCTGCCGAATCTCGGCGCTACGTTCGTCTACGATTCGAAGCTCACAGTGCGCGGGAACGATTACGCCCACCACCTGCCGCACCTGCTGGATATCGCCACGCTGCGCGTGATGCATCTGGACGTGATGGACAACAACCGCCCGGTCTATCTCGCGACCATCATCCTCAATTGGGCGCTCTGCGGGGCGCACCCGATGGGGTATCATTTGTGTAACATCCTTTTACATGCGGCGGTTGGCGTGCTGCTGTACCGGTTTTGTCGCACGCTGCTGCCGGGGGTGACGCCGTGGACGTCGTTTGCCGGCACGCTGCTGTACCTCGCGCATCCGCAGGAATGCGAGGCCGTGGCGGAGATCAGCTACCGCAACGAATTGCTCGTAGCCGTGTTCTCGCTCGTGGCGTTGAATCTTGCCGCAATTTTCCAGCCGGTGCGCTCGCGGCGGAATTGCCTGCT
>DASZPK010000199.1:0-4991 GCA_035550335.1 Chthoniobacteraceae bacterium
GCAGATCGAGGTGGCGCAGGAGTTCATCCCGGCGATTGAAGCCGCGCTCGGGCAGAATTTGCAGGCCATCGTGATGAAGGACGCGACGGTTGCCGAAGCGGCGATCAAGGCGCTCTCGGAAAAGAAGATGGGGCGTGCGTCGCTGGCGATTGAAGGTTTCAGGGTTCAGGATTCAGGGTTCAGGCCGGAGTTGCCCGCGGGGGCGATCGGCTGGGCGATTGACAAAGTTAAAACACAGGAACGCACGGCTGCCCTGATTGCGTCGCTCCTGCGCGACACGGTGCTCGTGGCCGATCTGGAGACGGCGCTGCAACTTGGGGCGCAAAACAGCGGGCTGCAATTCGTGACGCTTGCGGGGGAATTTCTCTCGCGCGAGGGAATTTTGAGCGGCGGCCAGAGCGGCGAGGCGGCGAGTTCGATGCTCCACCGGAAAAACCAGATCGCGCAGCTCGAATCGGAAGCCGAAACGGCACGCGTGCAGATCCAGGAAATCGTCGCCCGTCGTGATGAAACCGCTGGCAATCTCGAAGGCGCTCAGGCCCACCTCGCCGAGGCGCGCGAGGAACTCCAGCGGTTGAACATTGAGGTTTCGACGCTGCGCAACCAATCCGCCATGCTTGAACGCGAAGTGCGCGAGGCAAACCGCAAGGCGGAAAACCTGCAATGGGAGCGCGGCAACGTCGAGACCCGCCGCGCGGACGCCGAGGAGAAACTTCACGGGCTCGAATCCGAGCTCTCCGGTTCCGGCGCGAACCTCGAGGAGATGCAGGCGCGGCTTTCCTCATTGCAGATGGAGCTCGAATCCCTGCGCAGCAGCGAGTCGGCGGCGAGCGAGGAGTTGAATGAATTGCGCATCAAGGTCGCGACCGAGAAGCAGCGCCAGAACAGCCTCAACAACCAGCGCCAGCCGATGGAGGCGCGCTTGCAGGAACTGGGCGAACTGATCGCCCAGCGCCACCGCGACATCGAGAGCTACAACGTCAAGTCGCACACGCTCGCCGAGGAATCGGAGCGCATCGGTGCCGAGATCGAAGTCGCGCGCGGCAGGACCGCCGAGGCCGACGAGCGCGTGCAGACGCTCGTGGAGCAGCGCGCCGCCGCGATGAATTCCGTCGAAGCGGAGGAATCGACGCTGCGCATCATGCGCCGGCAATTGAGCGATTGCCACGACCAGCGGGGCCAGCAGGAGGTGAGACAAACGCAGGTGCAACTGCGCATCGAGAACCTCGCCGAGCACGTCAGCCGCCGTTACCAAATCGACATCCGCGAATTCCAGCCGGACTCCTACGCTTTGCTCTGCACGATTCGCGAACAGGGCAAGCGGCAGAAAAAAGCAGCGGAAGCGGAGGGCGAAGCCAGCGACGCGTCTGCCGCGGCACAAGCACCGCAGGAGCAGGAAGCTGAAGCTCCGCCGGTCGTTGAATCCGAGCAGCAGGGCATCGATTGGGAGAAGATCGAAGTGCTTGTGAAGGAAATGAGCCAGCGGCTCGATTCCATGGGCCCGATCAACCTTGAGGCGATCCAGGAATACGACGAACTCGAGCAACGCCACACCTTCCTCGAGCAGCAAAACAACGACCTTATCGCCTCGAAGACGGAGTTGCTCGACGTGATTGCGAAGATCAACACGACCACGAAGCAGATGTTCGCCGAGACCTTCGAAAAGGTGCGCGTGAATTTCGCCGAGATGTTCGTGGAGCTGTTCGGCGGCGGCAAGGCCAACCTCATCCTGCAGGACGAGAGCGATCCGCTTGAAAGCGGCATCGAGATCATCGCGAAGCCGCCGGGCAAGCAGCTCCAGTCGATCTCGCTTCTCTCGGGCGGCGAGAAGACGATGACGGCGGTCGCGCTGCTCTTCTCGATCTACATGGTGAAGCCCTCGCCCTTCTGCGTGCTGGACGAAATGGACGCGCCGCTCGACGAATCGAACATCAACCGCTTCATCAAAATCCTCGACCGTTTCACGTCGCAGAGCCAGTTCGTGGTGATCACGCACAACAAGCGCACAATCGCCAAGGCCGACCTTATCTACGGCGTGACGATGGAGGAGCGCGGCGTGAGCAAGCTCGTCGGCGTGAAATTCTCCAAGCGCGAGGATTCGCAGCAGGACTCGGACATCATCGGCACGTCGAACCCTGCGCCGGTGCCAAGCGTCGCGGAGAGCTTCGGCAAAAGCGACGAACTCCACAGCGAGCGGTTGCAGGCGGGTTGATGCGTGAAGATCGGGAAGATCACGAAGCGCTTGCTGCTGCTGGTTGCGGCGATGGCGCTGGTTTTCCTGACCGGCACAGGCGCGCTCGTGTGGAGCGGTTTGCATGACGACATTCAAAAGGCGGATGTCGCCCTCGTGCTTGGCAACACCGTGCTGTCCGACGGCACGCCCTCCGCGCGATTAAAGGCGCGCCTTGACCGGACGCTGGAGCTCTATCGTGACGGCGACTTTCCGCTCGTGGTCGTGAGCGGCGGAATCGGCAAGGAAAGTTTTGACGAAGCTGCTGTGATGAAGCGCTACCTCGTCGCCAATGGAATCCCAGCAGAGCAAATCATCGCCGACAACCAGGGCGTGACCACCTACGCGAGTGCGAAAAACCTCAGGCGCATCCTCGACGAACGCAAGCTCACGAGCGTGCTGGTCGTGAGCCAGTATTTCCACATACCGCGCTCGCGGCTCGCGTTAAAGAAGGTCGGAATCGAGCCTGTTCATTCAGCCCATGCGCAATTTTTCGAAGCGCGCGATGTTTACTCCATCGCCCGGGAGTTAGTGGGCTATCTCGACTACGCCGTCCGAAAATAAACCTGCTCTCAGCGAGCTTGCTGTTCCTTTTTTGCATCGCGGAATGAGGCGATCACGAAAAGCGCCGCGGCCACGCAGATGCAACTATCGGCCACGTTGAAGGCCGGCCATGGATGCGCGTATTTCACGTGGAGATCGAACAGGAGGAAATCAACGACGTGGCCGTGCGTGAGACGGTCGGTGAGGTTGCCGAGGATTCCGGCGACCAGCAGCGCAAAGCCGACGCCGAGCAATTTTCCCTTAAATGCCCCGCGCCAGTAAAAAATCGAGAGGCCGATGAGCACGCAGAGCGACAGCACGATGAAAAACGAATTTTGGTCGGTAAACGAGCTGAACGCCGCGCCGGTGTTAACGAGATAGTGGAGGGAAAAGAAATTCGGGATGACCACGCGCTCCTTTCCCTCCTCGAAATTTTGCACAACCAGCCATTTCGTGAGCTGGTCGAGCGCGTAGAACGGCAGTGTGATGAACAGCAGGAATCTCATCCGAGGCTGTTCACCACTGTTTCACAGCGGTCGCAAAGTTCGGGGTGGGCGGTGCTCGTGCCGACGTAGGCGCGGTGGCGCCAGCAGCGCGCGCATTTTTTGTGCGGCGTGCGGACGAGGTTCGATTTCGTCTCCGCGCCGGCGGCAAGGGTGAGGTCGCTGAGGATGAGAAATTCCTCCAACTCCACTTCCCTGCCCTTGAGCGATTCCAGTTGTTTCGCGTCCGCGATTTCGAGCGTGACGGCGGCTTCGAGGGCGTTGCCGATGAGCTTTTGCTGGCGCGCGGGCTCGACGGATTGCGCGATCACGCCGCGGAGCTGGAGCCATTCGGCGATCTCGGTTTCCAGCGCGGCGTCGCGCAGCGAGGGGTCGGCCTCTGGGAAGGTTTCGAGATGGATGGACGCCGGCTTGCGCGCAAATTCCCACGCCTCGTCGGCGGTGTAGGCGAGGATGGGGGCGAGGAGACGCGCGAGCGCGTCAAACACCCGTTGCATGACCGTTTGGGTGGCGATGCGGCGGGGGCTGCCGGCGGCGTCGCAATACATGCGGTCCTTGGTGATGTCGACGTAGAGCGCGCTGATGTCCACGGTCACGAATTGATTGAGCGCTTGAAACACTTTGCGGAAATCGTAGGCGGCGTACGCTTCGCGGGATGTTTCGATGACCTCCTGCAAGCGGCTGAGCACCCAA
This sequence comes from Chthoniobacteraceae bacterium, assembly GCA_035550335.1. Taxonomy (GTDB): domain Bacteria; phylum Verrucomicrobiota; class Verrucomicrobiia; order Chthoniobacterales; family Chthoniobacteraceae; genus DASZPK01. The sequence continues at coordinate 3,970 of DASZPK010000199.1, forward strand.
CGGTCAACCGTAGTTGCGCCATTGAGCGAAGCTTTCGATGGATCGAAATCGTCCAGGTTTGCGAGGAGGATGCGCAGGATGTTGCGGAAGGAACGGTAGGCATCCGTGAGCACCTTGAATGATTCCTCGGAGAATGGGACTTCGTTCGTGAATTCCACGCTGGAGGCCCAGAGGCGCACGATATCCGCGCCGTATTTGCCGACAAAATGCTCGGCGTTCATCGGCTTCACGTAAGTCCCCTGCTCGGACTTGGAGACTTTTTTTCGCGTGTCCTTGTCGACCACGAACCCGTGCGTGATGACGGTGCGGTATGGCGCGACGCCATTCATGGCGACGCTCGTCATGAGCGAAGATTGGAACCAGCCCCTGCTTTGGTCCGTTGCCTCGAGGTAGACATCGGCTGGGAATCGCAATTCCGGATTCGTGCGAAGCACCGCCTGATGGGAAACACCCGAGTCGATCCACACGTCGAGCGTGTCGTTCCTGCGTGTGACAGCTTCGGGCAGGCCGAGGGAGTGCGCCCACCACGCATCGTCTTTTTCAAACCATACGTTGGTGCCCTGCTTTTCGACGATGTCGGCGACCTTGCGCGCAAGCGCGGCGTCCAGCATGGGAGCGCCGTTCGCGTCGTAAAACACTGGCAAAGGGACGCCCCATGAACGCTGGCGCGAGATGCACCAATCGGGACGGGATTCCACTGTGCCGTAGATGCGATTGCGCCCCGAACGCGGCACCCATGTGACCGAGTCGATCGCTTTGAGTGCTTCCTGGCGGAATGCGTCGATGCGGATGAAGAATTGCTCGACGGCGCGGAAGACGATGGGCGTTTTCGAGCGCCAGCAGTGCGGGTATTCGTGTTTGTAAAACTGGTGGCCGATCAGCATCCCCTTTTCCTTGAGGTGCTCGATCACGTCCTTGTTTGCGTCGAAGACGTATTTGCCGGCCCAGACGGGGACGCCGACTTCCTCGGTGAAGCGTCCGTGTTCGTCCACGGGTGAAAGCACGGGGAGGCCGTTCTCCAC
>DASZPK010000200.1:0-2014 GCA_035550335.1 Chthoniobacteraceae bacterium
CTCGCCGCCGGGCGCGACGAACATATCGGCGGCCTCGCTGCCGCGCAGGTGACCCCCTTTCAACAAAAACGGCGCGCCGAATTTTTCCGCGAGTTCGCGGGCGGCGGTTTCCATTTCATCGACGGCCGCGACGGGCCGGCCGAGCAGGGCGCGCACTTCGTCGAGGTTCGGCGTGACGAGTGCGGCGAGTTTGAAAAGGCGGCTGGTGTAGAGCGCGACGGCGTCGCTTTTCAAGAGCGGGTCGCCGCTGGTGGCGACCATCACGGGATCGACCACGAGCGGCACGCGGGGCGAACGCGCCTCGATGATTTCGCACACCGTCTCGATGACATCGCGCGAATGGAGCAGGCCGGTCTTCATCGCGGCGACTGGAAACGCCTCGAGACTGAGGCGGATTTGGTCGCGCACAATGGCGGGCCCGACCGGCTGGATGGCGCTGACTTTTCCGGGCACCTCGGCGACGACGCACGTGACCGCGGTGAGGCCGTAAACGCCGAGCGCGCCGAATGTTTTCAAGTCGGCCTGCGCGCCAGCGCCCGCGCTGTTGTCGGAGCCTGCGATGGTAAGTGCGACCGGGGGCGATTCAGCCATGCGGAAGCATGCCCGCGAAAATGCCGCCACCGCAAGCCGATTTAGAGATGGCATCTCCAAGTTGAACGGGGGTCTGCCGCGAACTATTGTAGCGTGCGCTGTCCCAGCGCAGGGGCGGCGCGCCACCACGGCAATTTCCTGCCACGCCCAACGCCTCCGCTGAGGACAGCGGACCCTACAGCGTTTGCGGCAACGATTTTTTTAATTGCAAAGCAAGCCGATTTCGCGGCGGCGCACGCCGCAATCTCCGCTGGCAAAAGCGCGGGGAGGCGCTATTTTACGGCTGATGTTTTGCGAGTTCAAAGAGCTGGCCGGCCTTACGGTCACCGTCGACAAAGTGGTTTACATGCCCCACCTGGAAGCGCCGCCGGAGCGGCCGTATCCCTTCGCTTATTACATCACGATCCGTAACGACTCCGACGAGACTGTCACGATCAAGGGCCGCAAATGGGTGGTGAAGGACGACAAGGGAAGCTGCCTCGTGGTGGAGGGCGATGGCGTGGTGGGAAAATTCCCGCGGCTGGAACCGGGGGACGAATTTTCGTATCACAGCTATCATACCATCGGGTGCGACAGCGTCGCGGAAGGCTCGTTTTTCGGGACGAGCGAGGACGGGATGCCGGTAATGACGCGCATCCCGAAATTCGAGCTGCGCCTGTGCGATTGCCCGCCGAAAAAACATTCCGCGGGCTGACGCGAATCTTTATTCGGGCGCCGCGTTGCCCGATTCCTCCGGCACCATCGAGCGATGGAACACGCCGGACTCGGTGGCGATTTCGTCCATGACGATGTCGTGCGTCTCGAGCGGCAGGTCGCGGAAGACCTGCATGTCGAAGCAGACACCGATCTTGTGTGCGCGCAGGCTCTCCCGAGCGAGGAGGCGGTCGTAAAATCCGCCGCCGCGGCCCATGCGCTCGCCGTTGCGCGAGAAGGCGAGGCCGGGCACGAGGATGAGCTCGATTTTTTCCAGGCTCTGCAAATTCGGCTCGCGCATCACGGGCTCGCGCAATTGCCAGCGGGAGGTGACCAGCTCGGTGGGGTCGTTCACCGAGATGAGGCTCAGGTTTTCGCCGTTCACTTTCGGGTAGCAGGCTTTTTTGCCGTCGCGCCGGATGCTGTCCCACAAAAATTCGACGACCGGCTCGGTGGGCAGCGATGCGAAGAGCGCGACGATGCGCGCTTTCTGCCAGAGCGGGTGCTCGAGGATGGCGTTGCAAAGCTGGTAGGATTTCCACGCGATATCCTCCGCGGGCAAGCCGCGCAATCGCTCCCGGATCGATTCCCGCAATTCCTCTTTGCGTGTCATGCGTAGGCGCATTTAAGCTTTTTATCGCTGAAACGCAAGTGCGGGAAATGTGCGTCCGTCACGCGGAGGCGACACGTAATATCTTTGCTTCAGAACAAAATTCGTCTAAAATAACCG
>DASZPK010000201.1:0-2517 GCA_035550335.1 Chthoniobacteraceae bacterium
CGCCAGCCGCGACGACCACAGCGAATATGGGCAGGACAAAGATGAGGTCACCGACGTCCATGAAAATCGTCCTTTAACCCTTCGACAAAAAATACCCCCGCTGCTTCTCCGAAATCGGCTTCCCGAGTTTTTCCAGCACCAGGAGCATGTCCTCCCACACCTTGCGCTTCTCGGTGTTGGATTGGTTGCGCAGCAAATACGCGGGATGATAGGTGGCCATGAGGGGGATGCCCTTGAATTCGTGCCAATGTCCGCGCAGGCGGCCCATCGATTCCTCGGAGCCGGTGAGGCCTTGCATGGCGGTGGCGCCGAGGGCGACCATCGCGCGCGGCTGGATGATCCCGATCTGCTCGACGAGGTAGGGGAGGCAGGTCTCCATTTCGTCGGGGCGCGGTTTGCGGTTGCCGGATTCGCCCTCGGGCATGTCGGGGCGGCACTTGAGGACGTTGCCGATATAGACGTCGCTGCGCCTGAAGCCCATGGCCTCGATGATCTTGGTCAAAAGCTGGCCGGCCCGCCCGACGAAGGGCTCACCTTGCAAATCTTCATCCGCGCCGGGGGCTTCGCCCACGAACATCAGCTCGGCGTCGATATTGCCCACGCCAAAGACAACCTGCGTGCGCGATTTCACGAGGTTCGGGCATTTCACGCAGACCAGCGCGCGCTCGCGCAGTGCGGCCATGCGCGCGGCTTTCTCGCCGGTGTCCTTGCGCGGGGGTGGGGGAGCAGAGGGCGGGGGAGCAACGATCCGGCGCGGGGGTTTGGCGGCGGCAAGTCTTGCCAGCGAAGCCCGCGATGCGCGCAAATCCTTTCCGCCGCCGGTTTCCTTCATCTGCGCGAGTGCGTCGTGAACCATGTGGAGCGCTTTGTCGTATTCGTTCATGCCTTGATGTGGATTCCCGCGTCCAGAAAATCGCGCGGTAACGGCGATTGAAATTCCATCCAGCGCGAATTGCGAGGATGAAAAAAGCCGAGCTTCCACGCATGCAGCATCTGCCTCGGATAAGCGCCAGCCTTCGCGCCGGCATAGAGCTGGTCGCCGAGGAGCGGGTGGCCGAGGTGCTTGAGATGCACGCGGATCTGGTGCGTGCGGCCGGTGTGCAGCGTGCATTCGACGAGCGAGGCGTCGGCGAGTTGCTGGATGACGCGGTAGGCGGTCTTTGCGTTGCGCCCGCGCCCCTCGACCACGGCCATTTTTTTGCGATGCACGGGATGGCGCCCGATGGAGTTTTCGATGATGCCGCTGGTTTTTTGGAAATGCCCCGCGGCGAGCGCGAGATAGATTTTCAAGACCTTGCGCCCGGCGAATTGCCCGGTGAGGCTCTGGTGCGCGGCATCGTTTTTCGCCATCACGATGCAACCGCTGGTGTCCTTGTCGAGCCGGTGGACGATGCCCGGCCGCTGCGCGCCGCCGATGCCCGAGAGCCCCTTGCAATGGTGCAGCAACGCATTGACGAGCGTGTGGCTCCAGTTGCCAGCGGCGGGATGCACGACCATGCCGGCGGGTTTGTTCACGACGATGAGATCGTCGTCCTCATGAAGAATATCGAGCGGGATTTCCTCGGCGGCAGTCTCCAGCGGCACCGGCGGCGGCTCGTGCACGGACACGGAATCGCCCGGCTTGATTTTCGCGCCCGGTTTTGTCGGGGAGCCGTTGAGCAGGATGTCGCCGGATTTGATGAGCGCCTGGATGCGCGCGCGGGAGAGATGGGCGAGTTCCGCCGCCAGGTAATGGTCCAGCCTGGCGCCTGCTTGCTCGGGGGTGATCCGGAATTCGGATGCTTCGGGTTTGGTCATTCGGAGTCGCCAATAAGCATTAGCGCATCACAAAGGGAATTGCTACGGATATTGCCCCGCATTACAATAGACTACCCATGCCCGACGATTTGCCCCCGAGTTCCCCAGCCCTGCAAGCCTGCCCCGGCTGCGGCGCCATGATCGACATCAGCAAGGAAGCGCCCCTTTCGGAGGTGCGCTGCCAGGCATGCGGCACGGCGATGCGGGCGCGCACGCAATTCAATAATTTCATGCTCGAGGCCGAGATCGGCATCGGCGGCATGGGTGTGGTCTATCGCGCCCTTGATGTGAATCTGAACCGCCTCGTGGCCCTCAAGGTCGTGCTCAAGGAATACAGCAGCGACCCCGCCTACCACGCGAAATTCGAGCACGAAGCGCGCATCACCGCGCAGGTAAATCATCCCCACGTGGTGAAAGTCTATTCGTTCGGCTCGGACCACGGGCAGTTTTACATCGCCATGGAACTGGTGGACCGCGGCAGCCTCGACGAACTCATCAACCACGAGGGCCGCATTCCCGAGGCGCGCGCGCTCGAGACGGGCATCCAGATCGCGCAGGGATTGAACGCGGCGCTCAAGCGGGGCCTGATCCATCGCGACGTGAAACCGGGCAACATCCTTTTTGCCGACGACCACACGGCGAAGATCGTGGATTTTGGCCTCGCACTGCCGATGGAGCACGGGGCGAAGCACCGCAAGCCGGGCAGCGAGGTGTGGGGGA
>DASZPK010000202.1:0-6075 GCA_035550335.1 Chthoniobacteraceae bacterium
AGCACCGCCGCGGCCACGCTCGGCTTCATCACGCTCATCATCGCGGACCACCTCACCTTCGAGGGCGACACCTTGGAAATGATGCGCGCGGTGCTCGACAGCAATTTCTGGCTCTCCACGCACGTGATCGCCGTCACACTCGGCTATGCCTCCACATTCCTCGCGGGATTCCTCGCGATCATCTACGTGGTGCGCGGCATGTTCACGCCTTCCCTCGACAAACCGACCGCGAAGGCGCTCAACAGCATGGTCTACGGCGTCATTTGTTTCGCGATGCTCTTCAGCTTCGTGGGCACGGTGCTCGGCGGCATCTGGGCCGACCAATCGTGGGGGCGCTTCTGGGGATTCGACCCGAAGGAAAACGGCGCGCTCATCATCGTGCTCTGGAATGCCGTCATCCTGCACGCGCGCTGGGGCGGCCTCGTCCGCGAGCGTGGGCTCATGGTCATGGCGATGTTCGGGAACATTGTCACGAGTTTCTCGTGGTTCGGCGTGAACCTCCTCGGCGCGGGCCTGCACTCCTACGGCTTCACCGACCAGGGCTTGATGTGGCTCGCCATTTTCGACATCTGGCAAGCCGCGCTCATCTTCATCGGGTTGGTCCCCTTGAAATACTGGCGCAGCTTTGAAAACACGCCTCCGCCGGTCCCGCCCGGGCTCGCCATCGGCGCGTCCGATTCACGGACTGCTTAACTCGCGGTAAAAGCGCAGCGTGAAATCCCGCGCGCCGTTGCCGGTGAGGTGGTGGCCGTCCACGAAATTATTGGGATCGAGGAACCACGAGCGCGCGTCGATCATGCGGATGTGATATTCCTTAGTGATATTCGCGAGGTAGGCGTCGGCCAGTTCATTGAGGTGCGCGGGATAGAATGCCTGGAAATTTCGGTCCTCCGGCATCCGCAAGAGCGCGAAATCGAACCCCTGCGCCTTGCAATAATCGAGCGTCTTGTGCATCTCCTGGTCGAATTGCGGTGAAATCGCGAATTGGTCCGTGAAATCGCTCTCATACTCCTTGCGCGCCAGGTCGAGCCGGCGCTGATATTCCGCCAGCGGCGGCGGGTCGGCCGGGCCGACATACCAGCCCCACGCATCGTACGGGTGGCTCTCGAAACGGGTCATGAACGGGAACGGCAGCAGGCGGAACTCAAGCGCCTGGTTCGGAATTTGCATGCCCGATTCGTAAAATGGATCGAGCCGCGATTTCAGCCAGTCGCCGCGGATCCTCTGGTGGTCGCCGCCCAAGGCGACCAGTTCATCGATTTCGTCGCGCCGCGCACGCACGAGCAGCGCGGGGCTGTCGGCAAACATCTCCGTCTGGCGGTCCATGAGCGCCCCGCCGATTTCGAGCACGACCTTCGCGGGCTTCACGCCCTCCGCCCGCAGCCGCCGCAGCACCACGAGCTGCCGGAAGAGATCCGAACCCCCGATGCCGAAATTGAAAACGAGCGGCGCACCCTCCTTGTGCATCTCGTCCACGAGCAGGCCGGGGCGCAATCCCTCATCCACGCGCGAGCTGCCGAGGATGAGCCATAGCCGATGGCCGGGATTTTCCTTGAGCCTCGCCTGGAGCAATTCGGCCTTCGAGACGTACGCCGGGTCCCAAAAATCGCGGATGCCGAAATTATTCATGACCACCCAATACGCATAAGCGAGAAACAAAAAGAGCCCCAGCCAGCAGAGGCCGGTAATGACGCCTTTTTTGAATTTTCGTTTTCTGCCGGGCATGCGCGATTATTTTCTAAAATTGGAAGTAAATGAAGGCTTTCTGCGATTCGGTGCGCAGCAGGAAAATCAACACAAGCGCGACGGCGCAGCCCAGCCCCCACGTGAACGGCGGGAGCTTCGGCGCGATCCGTTTCCAGAGCCCCGACTCCGCGATGAAATGGCAGGCGATGAGCACGAACATCCCGAAAACGAGGCTCCACGTGCCGACCGGGTGGCGCACCATCAAGCCGTCACTCGGCACAAACAGCCGCTTGAACACTTCCGCCGCATCCGAAAATTTCTGCGCGCGGAAGAGGATGCCCGGCAGCACGAGCGACGTCGAAAAAGTCACGATGATCCGCAACCCCGTGCCAAAATTCGTTCTCAGGAATTTCCGCAACTGCGGGCGCGGCTTGCAGAACGCGCGGAACTGGTGGTGAATCAAAATCATCACCCCTTCCGCAAACCCGAACGCCACGAACGTCCACCGCGCGCCGTGCCAGAGCCCGCAAAGCGTCATCGTGAACAGCAGGTTGATCGACATTTTCAACCGCGATTGCCGGCTCCCGCCGAGCGAAAGGAACACATAGTCGCGCAGCCACGTGGAGAGCGAGATATGCCAGCGCTGCCAGAATTCGGTGAGGTTCCGCGACGCGTACGGCATGTTGAAATTCTCCGGCAGCTTGAATCCGAGCATGTGCGCAGTACCGATGGCGACGTCGCTGTAGCCGGAAAAATCGCAGTAGAGCTGCAGCGAATACGCCAGCGAGCCGACCCACATCGCCGCGGTGGAATAATCCTTGGGCGTCGCGTAGATCGGATCCACCAGCCACGACATTCGGTCCGCGATCGCGATTTTTTTGTAGAGCCCCATGATCACGAACTCGAGCCCGAGCTTGAACCGCGCAATGTCGAACCGCTTCTCGCGCTTTACCTGCGGGAGGAAATTGCGCGCGCGGATGATCGGCCCCGCGATCATGCGCGGGAAAAACGTGATGAAGAGCAGGAAATGGATCGGGTCTCTCTCCGCCGGCGTGCGCTTCAAATAAACGTCCGTCATGTAGCTGATCGCCTCGAACGTGTAGAACGAAATGCCGATGGGGAGCGCGATTTGCAGGAACGGGATGTCCTTGTGCGTGAGGCCTGCAATCGATTGCAGGAAAAAATTCATGTACTTGAAATAGAAGAGCAGCCCGAGGTTCATCACGATGCTCACCGCGAGATACATCTTCCGGCGCATTCTTGCCGGGCTCGCCTCGAGCGCCCGCGCGAGGAAATAATCGATCAGCGACGACCCGGCCACCACCGCCGCGAGCTTCGCGTTCCAGCTCATGTAGAAGTAGTAGCTGGCGCCCAGCAGCAGGATCGTCCTCAACCTCTGGATCGGGATCGCCCAATAAAGGACGAAAACGACCACGAAGAAATTGAAGAACTGAATCGAATTAAAAAGCACGCCCGCTGTGTATAAATCCGCCTAAACAGGCCGGTCAAGAGGCAAGCCCAAGCCCCGGGACGTTCATTTCTTTTCTTTGCGATCTCCGCGCGCTTTGCGGTTCAACATTCCGCGAGTATATTCCTCGCGCATTCAGGAATGAAACATATCGCCCACCAAAAGCTCAACCTCCCCGCAGAAGCACCGGTCATGGCGCTGCCCGCCGCATCGCTTTTTCCCACGTCGCTGCTTCCGTTGCATATTTTCGAGAAGCGATACCGCGCGATGCTTGCCTCCTGCCTCGAGAGCAATCGCATGTTCTGCGTCGCGCAGATGAAAACGGGCGTCGAGGAATGCCATTCTGTCGCCGGCCTCGGCCTGATCCGCGCGAGTGTGGAAAACGCGGACGGCACCTCCAACCTCATCCTCCAGGGCCTCGTCCGCGTGAGACTCACGAATTTCGTCCAGCACAAGCCCTACCCCATCGCGCAGATCAGCGAACTCCGCTCCACCGTCGAAAATCCCGCCGAGGCCGATGCGCTCGGCGCGAAACTGCTCGAAATCTGCCGCGCCGCAAAACACAAGAGCGGCGACCTCCAAGTCCTGCTCAACCCGCAATCCCTCCACATCGCGAGCCCGGAGACGATTTCCGATTTCGTCGCGCAGGCATTCGTGGCCGACGGCGCGACACGCCAGCGAATCATGGAGGAACTCGAAGTATGCGAGCGCCTGCGGATGCTCATCGCGTGCCTGCGCGAAGAGGGGGCGTGAGTGAATTGCCGGTTGGCGTTTTCAAGCCTGCGCAGGTAGAGTCCGGTCATGGCGTTTGAACAAAACAAGACCCTCTTCGGCCACGACCCCGAGGAGCGGATCATCGCCGTGGCGCTTGAGGAGAGCGGCGACGTGCGCCTTTATTCGCGCGACGAAAAGGGCGCGCTCACGAGCCGCACGGAAAAATTCCGCCCGTTCCTCTGGGCGGATTCCGAGATCGCCGACGAACGCCTGGAGACCCACGGCCTCACGGGCGAGCTGGTGTTCGGCTATCTCGCCGAGTGCGAGGACTGGGGGCATTTCACGAAGCTGCGTCTCGGGTTGAAAAACACCGGCATCCAGCATTTTTCGCTGAACGACCCCGTGCAGCAATATTTGATGCGGAGCGGAAAAACATTGTTTAAAGGAATGGAGTCGTCCGACCTCCACCGGCTCCAATTTGCGGTCGACGGCGACGCCATCGCGATGTCGGACAACCGCGGCTGGAGCGAGCAGGCATCCGGGGTCGCCGAGATGGACGCCGCCATCCGCGCGCGCGATCCCGATGTGATCGAGGGCCACGACCTTTTCCGCAAGATCCTGCCCGCCGTCTCGGCGCGCGCGAAAAACGGGAAGGTGAGACTCGCATGGGGGCGCGACGGCAGCTCGCTCACGAATCGCACCTCGCGCATCCAAGTCGCGGAAAAGACGATCAATTACCGGAAATTCGAAGCGACCGGCCGTCACCTGGTCGACACATTTTTGCTCGCGCAATTCTGGGACGTGGGCGCGCGCGAGCTCGAAGGCTACGAGCTCGAGGATGTGGCCGCCCATTTCCACATCGCCGGCGGCGACCCCGCCTCCCGCACGCGCGAGCTCGCCACGCTGCTCGGCGCGAGTTATTTCGTGCAGGCGAAAATTTTCCCGTTCAACTACCAGGATGTCGTCGTGCGCGGCAACGCGGTGAAAATCGACGCTCTCCTCCTGCGCGAATACCTGCGCAAGGGCCATTCGATCCCCGACCTGCCGGAGACCCGCCCATTCGCCGGCGGCTACACGGACATCTTTTTCACCGGCATCGCGAAAAACGTGGAGCATTGCGATGTGGCCTCGCTCTATCCCTCGGTGATGCTGCAGTTCGATTGCTTCCCGGTCGCCGATCAGCTCGGGATTTTCCGCCATTTGCTCAGCGACCTGCGGCAGTTCCGCCTCGAGGCCAAGGCAAAAATGCGCGCCGCGCCCGCGGATGAGCGCGCCGGGCTGAATGCGCTCCAATCGACCTTCAAGATTTTGATCAACAGCTTCTACGGCTACCTCGGCTTCGCCCAGGCGCACTTCGCCGATTTCGACGCCGCGAGCCGCGTCACGGAAATCGGGCGCGACCTGCTCAAAAAAATGGTGCAATGGCTGCAAGAGCAAGGCGCGCAAGTGATCGAGATCGACACCGACGGAATTTATTTCGTGCCGCCGTCCGGAAAGGAGCCGTCGAAGCTGCAAGCCGGCCTGATGGAAATCCTGCCGAAGGGGATCGAGGTCGAATTCGACGCGCACTACAAGGCGATGTTCAGCTACAAGGCGAAAAATTACGCGCTGCTCGACAGCGACGGCGAGCTCACCATCACCGGCGGAGCGCTCAAGTCGCGCGGCCTCGAAAAATTCCAGCGCGTCTTCCTCGAGGAGATGATCAAGTTCCTCATGGCCGGCGACCAGGATGCCATCACCCGCCTCCATGCCGATTACGAGCGCAAAATCCGCAACCGCGAATGGCCGGTCGAATTTTTCATGAAGACCGACACGCTCCAGGATTCGCTCGCGCAATACAAAAAAAAGATCGAGGGCTCCTCGCGCAACCGCGCAGCCGCCTACGAGCTCGCCGTGAAAAGCGGGCGCCACTACCAGCCGGGCGACCAGGTGAGCTATTACATCACCGGCCTCAAAAAAAATGTCTCCGCCTACGAAAACTCAAAGCTCGCCACCGAATGGGACCCCAAGGCGCGCGACGAAAACGTGGAATATTACATCGCCAAGCTGAACGACCTCCTGAAAAAATTCGCCGACTTCGTGCAACCCCAGCAAACCGACTCCGGCCAGATGCAATTGATATGAGCGCCACGGGTTCCCATCTCCAGCACCTCTCATTAACACCGGGCTTCAGCCCGGTGCCACCACGGCACTCGTATCGAAGAGGC
>DASZPK010000203.1:0-1652 GCA_035550335.1 Chthoniobacteraceae bacterium
AGCGTCGCCGGCCCGACCGCCCGCGAGTCGAGCGTGATGTCGACGACCTCGACGTCGCTGGCGGGCTCGACGTCCGTGGTGGCTGAGCTCCGTGAGACGAAACCGCCGGCAGAATTTTTTCCCGGGCTCGCGCTGCAAATATCCCATGTGCTCCATGAGGGTCAGCGCCTTCAGGTTGCCTTCCGCGCCGGATGCCTGCCATTGGAAATAAGGGATGCGCCCCTGCTCATCGGCCGAGAGGAGGATGAGGCGTTCCAGGGGATTGACGCAGCGTTCGGGGGAGGACATCGGTGCGCTCCTAGGGCTTCTGCCCGCGGAATTGGAACCACAAAAAATGGTTCCTCTCCACGAATGGCGCATGCCGGGGCGTCGGATCGTGTCCCGCATCCGTCTCGGGTATCAAACTCAGCAAATCCGCCTTCGCTTGGGCGAGAATCCTCTCCACCTTTTGCAAATCGGCTTCAAACTTGTCGTTCTCTTTCATGTCTTGTCTCCCTTTGTTTCCTCTGTCTCCTTTTTCTCCCCATGGATTCATTCGATGCGCTTCAGCGACTTTGCCGTCAGCACCTGGAAACGCTTCAACTCCGCGCTTCGTTTGACTTTCTCGTACGCGCCATCCGGCGATTTCCGCCGCCACCGGCCCTCGACATCCAACTTGAAAAAGCGGGAAGCTTCGCTTTCGGATGTTTCGGATGGATCTACGGCTGGGTTCATCTGCGTTAACAAAAGCAAAGCGCGCCCGGTTGGAGGATTGATGCGGCTAGTTTTCCAACCAGGCGCGCCGTATATGTTCGGACTAACAACGCAGGCGCTCATCAGTACGGATGTGTTTTTTTACGGGATGGGAAAATTTCTTTCACAAGGGTGGCGACGCAGGCTGATCCGCCTGAAGAGCCGCGCCAGGGTTCCTCTCATTCCGCACATTTTCTTTGAATGAATCCCCCCGGCACCGAGTCCAATGATTAAAGGAACAATGATATGAAAAAATTCACTCTTACCATGCTGGCTGCTGCTGCGTTGCTGTTCTGCATGGCACCCAATTCCAACGCAGGCCCCGGCGTCCACTTCGGCGTCGTGATAGGGGCGCCGGTTTATCCGGCTTATTACCCGCCGTATTACTACGGGCCCGGCCCGTATTACGGCTACTACGGCCCGGGCGTCTACTGGCACGGGGGGCATCGCTATTACCGCCGCGGCTTCCGCCGGTGGTAACCTCGCGGATTAATACGAACCTTTAATCGAACCTTACGAACCTGAGAAATGTCGCCGCCTGGCTACTCGCCGCGCGGCGATGTTTCGTTTTTTTGAAGATGCCCCAACCCGGTCGGGATTGACTTTGCAGGAGTGTTGCTCCAAAGAAGTCCCATGGGCTCCACCTCTGCGACGATGCGGGTGCGGCAGCGGGTCGCCATCCAAATCCTGAACCGCGCGGGTAATCTCCTCGAAAAAGCCGGTCTGCCGCGGTTTCGGGCGGATGAAGGGATCCTTGTCGACGCCGCGCGCCGCCAGGCGGGCCTTGATGATTTTGGCGATGACTCCTTTCGCGAGCCGTTGCGCCGGCTGGTCGACTCGCTCGTAAAAGACGCGCGCCTCAACACGCTCGGCAAAATCGCCGCGCGCCAGGAGATCCTGCAATTGCTGGTGAACCGGCT
>DASZPK010000204.1:0-10558 GCA_035550335.1 Chthoniobacteraceae bacterium
GCGGCGGGAACCTGCATGGAGGCGGGCAACGGCCCCGGAGTTTCTTTTTTCAGGGTTCGAGCCACTTTCGCGCGTCCCAGTAGGCCTGCCAGAATTTGTTTTTCCTGGCGCGGTTTTTCACCACCACATCGAAATAGTGAACCAGCTTCTTGGCGTCGTCGGGATTATCTTTCAGCACGGTCCCGGAAAGCTGGCGCGCGATATGTTCGCTTTCCAGTTTGCCGCTGCCGAAATATGCGGCATCGAGCCCGGCGGAAAGCCCCACCGCGACCGCCTCCGCAGTGGACATGACCGTGCTCGGTTTTTCCACCACGGTGCCTTCGGAAGTGCGCCCCACGCGCAAGTCGTGGAACGTCGTGACGAGGATTTCCATGACCTCGCGACCGCAGTCCACCTTCACGTCCGCTTCGCGCAGCAAGAGTTCCGTTTGTTCAATCACGAGCTGCAATTCCAGCGCGCGATCGGTGATGGGATTGACCGTTTCGAAATTGAACCGCCGCTTGAGCGCGCTCGACATTTCATTCACCCCGCGGTCGCGGAGGTTTGCGGTGGCAAGGATGTTAAACCCTTTCTCGGCGAAAACGACGCCGTCATCGCCGGACAATTCCGCAACGGGCAGGATTTTATCGGAGAGCACGCTTACCAGCGCGTCCTGGATTTCCGGCTGGCAGCGGGTGATTTCCTCGAAGCGCACCACGAGGCCCTTTTTCATGCCTGTATACAGCGGCGAGGGAACCAATGCCCGCGGCGAAGGCCCCTCGGCTAATAACAACGCGTAATTCCAGGAATACTTGATCTGGTCCTCGGTCGTTCCAGCGGTGCCCTGGATCACGTTCGTGGAGATGCCGGAAATTGCGGCGGTCAAAAGTTCCGAAAGCATCGACTTCGCGGTGCCGGGTTCGCCCACGAGGAGCAGGCCGCGGTTCCCCAGCAAGGTGACAATGCACCGGTCAAGCAACGCGTCGTTGCCATAATACTTGCGGCGAATCGGCGTGGAAACCCGCTTGCCTTCCCAGTCGTGATCATATGCTTTCGCGTCCGTGCCGGTGATGAACTGGCGCACGGCGGTGGGTGAAAGGTTCCAGCCAGCCGGGCGGCGCCCGGTGTCGTTCGCGCGTAGCGCATCAAGCTCGCGCGCAAACAGTATCTCGGCGGGGAGGCGGACGATGTTTCTGGCAGGGGTGCTCATGAATTTCCGAAATCAATACGAGGTTTTTTTCTCCCATTCCGCGTCGAATCCGCTCCCCTCCGCGGCGGCGGCGCGCAGGTCGTTCCAGCATTCGGTGAGAAGGACGATCGGCAGTTCGCCGAGCGGGATGTTTTCGTTTTCAGCACGGCCCTCCTCGCCCAGGCGGCTGAACGCGAGCGAAATCAACGCGACGGTGCGGTTTTCCTCCGGCATGGGGCTGCCGGAAAATTCGATCACCGCCTCGATGCCCAGGCCGAGGAACCGTTTGTGATAGGTACACCACCATCCGCCATCGAGCGCCTGGCCGCGCGCGTAACCTTGCTTCGTCATGCGCCCGCGCAATTTGAAAGCCTCTATCAAATACCCGTGGAAATCCTTGATCTCCAATTGCTCCTTGCGCTCTGCCGTGAGTTCAAACTTCGGCCGGCCAAATTGCGCAAACAGCGGGGTGATGCCGTAGTCGGAAAGGTGCGCCGTCCATGCCGCCCGTTGCTCAGGAGTCAGCAACGCGTCGTGCGCCATGCGGATCACGGCCTCGGCGGGCAGTGTGACGGCGTTGTCCTGCTCATCGGTCAGGCTTCCGTCCGGCAGCGGCCGGAACAAGCGCTTGATCGCACCATTTTCCACCACGCCCCAGACGAGGCGCTGGACGTAGCTCCCCACGATGGTGTGGCGGTTGAGATAGGTATCCCAATCCTGGAAAGCCCAGGTCCGTTGCGTGCACATCGCTTCGTAGAGGCGCTCGAGCTGGAGCTTGAGGATGCCTTTGAGTTCCTTGCGCGCGGCGGACAGGCGTTGCTTCGATTCCTTGGCCACCGCTTCGTCGTCGGCCTTGTTCGGCTCGGGAAGGGCGCTGATTTCCTTGTCTTCGGGGTTGCGCAGCACGATTTCAAAATCCGGCCCGAGTTGCGCCGTGAATGTCCGCGTGCCGTACGGGAGTTCCAATATGCCCTTCTCGTCGAACCCCGCGGTGGGAATCGTCCGGTCGGCGAGTTCATCGAGGCTCCAACCCTTGCGCTCGGCGAGCGCTTCGCACGCGCGCGCAGCCTCCTCCTGGATGCCTTTGGTCCGGAACCGGTTCCCCACCGAGAGGAGCAACTGGATGGCGGACGGATGATCGACCGCGGAGAGCATCTGGACGAGCGCCTTCCCCTGGCTGTGGCGAAGCCCGTACCATTGCTTGAGGTAGCGCTGTACGATGGGGGTGACATCCCCGCCGGCGCAGGCGCAGGCGACCGCCAGGATCCCCTTCGAGTCGGTGGCCGACCCTTTGCAGGTGTTTAAATAATTGTTTAATAGCCCCTTGTAATGCTTTTGTTCCGACCACTCCTTGTAGAAATTCGCGTACTGCGGATGGCCCTGGATATAGGCCAGCATCTGCTTGGTGCCGGCATCCGCCTTCGCCGCCGCCTCGTCGTGCGTGAAAGCCGGGAGCGTGTCCTGCGTGATCCACGACTGGAGAATGAATTTGCCAAGCGCCGCGCTCTCCGTCTTTTTGAAAAACTGTGCATAGCGCCTCAGCAGCGGCGTCGGCGCCGGTTCCTTCAATTTGCAGGCTTGCACGAGGAACCATTTGATCACATCCGGCGGCACGGCCTTGCCGGTATCCTGCCAGTGCACGGCGGGCAATTGTGCGAACGGGAACCACTCCAGTTCCTTGGGAATCCCCTTGGAAAGGCCCTTCGCCGCTTCATCGGCCAGTTTCTCGCGATTCAGGTAAGGATCGAGCGGGACGTCCAGCGCCTCCAGCGCGTCGAAGAGCGCTCCCTTCACCACTTCGCTCTTTTCCTTTTTGAGCGCGGCTTCGAGCGCGGGGATGGCCGAGGTGATTTTCAGCCGCTCGATCCAAGCGGCGGCATTGGCCCTTACATCCTGCTGGCCGTTTGCGAGCGAGGCGATGATTTTGGCCTCCTTGCCGGGCAAGGTCGCGAGCGCATCCTGCGCGGGCTCCCGCTCCTGCTTGGCGGTGCCGAGGGCCAGTTCCCAAAGCAGCGGAAGAAATTGCGCGGGTGGCGTGGGAAACGCCGCGAGCACGCCGAGTGCGCGAAGCCTTCTTTCCTTGATCCAATAATCGCTCGTCAGCCAGTTGTCGTCCCCTTCCCTGTCCTGCAATTTCATGCCCATCACTTTTTCCAGAACCTCCATGCGCTCCGCGAAGTAAGGCCAGATTTTTTCCGGCGGCAGTTTGAACATCGGATTGCGCGAGTAACGGTTCTGCGAGAGGCAGGAGATCCCGATGAGGTCGGCGGGCAGTCCCGTCACCGTAAAAATCGCGGCCAATTCGCGGAGGTCGATGGTTATTTTTTGCTGTCGTGTAAACTGGCTCAAAATCGGCTGCGCCCGGTTCAGCCAGTAATGATGTCTATCTTCCCCGCCCATGAGCAATATGCACCAGCGCACGGCATGCAGGAGTGTGCATCCGGGACAAGCGATCGCATCGTTCAAAATTTTCCGGGCTTCCGCTCCCGCCCAGTGCGGCAGATCGATGACGGCTTTTTGCGGCAACGACCGGTCGCGCCCCTCGAGAAAATCCATGATTTTCCGCACTGGGGGCGCGGTGAACGGTCTATGGGACCTGGCCCATTTTTCATTTTTAATCCGCTCCCATCCCGCGTCGGACGCCTGCGATGCCTTCTTGAAGACTTCTTCCAATCTTGTTGCAAATCCCTCCGGCAATGGAGCCATGGGATCGGGGAAGGGAACGGGCGCCGGCATCTCAAATTTTACCGGTGATTCCGCGGCGGTCGCATCCGCACCCGCGGGAACAAGAAGTTCCTCAATCACCGCCACTATCTTTTTGGATTTGTCCTCCTTTAGACGCTGTTCAAGAAATGGCTTGGCCTCTTGCGGGCTCAATTTCCAAAGCAGGCGGACCGCGCGCAATCGTTCGTCGTTGTCGCCATTGATCGCGTATTCCCTCAAGCGTGGAAGGCACGCCGCTACATGCCCAAAGAGCAGCGTGGTCGCGGCCTCTTGCACTTGTTTTGCCGAGGCGACACCGGCCTGGACAATATCGTCGAGGACAGGCGCCAGCGGCACTTTGGCCTTCCCGAGAAATTCCAGCGCATGCACGCGCGCCCTGTAGTCTTTTTGGAGGAGTGATTCGCGGATCGCCCCGGGATGCCGCTCAAAACTTCCGGCGATGCCGGGAATCGCCAGGAACAAATTTACCTGCTGCGAATACCCGTATTTCGTCGGATCGATCCACAAAGCGGCCTTCACCAAAAGATCGGTGTTCTGCTCATCGGCCTTGAGCATCTCCTCGATCGTTTCGGCCCTGATTTTTGTCTTCACCTCCGCGTTTGCGGGCCACGTATTTCTGCTGTATTGCATGACCTCCCAAAGAAACACCTCCAGCCAGGCTGCGTCCGACGGAATGCCGATTATTTTCAGGTCTCTTTTGTCAGACTGCGAGATGGCATCGAACACAAATGCAAGGCGCAATAGGAAAGGAACATCCTTTGTGTCCAACGACCCGAAGAATTTTTTCCGCGCGTCGAATTTCTGGGGGGTGTGCCACCCCGACCTGACCTTCATTTCCACGGCGCCGCTGGCACCCTGCAGCCCGGCTGCTTCCGCCAGCACGCCCTCGTTTTCACCCGTGAGGATGAAGTCAACCAGTCTCCGGGAAATGCCTGCGCGCAGGGCATCGAGCCGCCCCAGGTCCGCGCGAAGATAATCGAGTTGCTCCGCGGGTAACAATGCGGGGGGTTTGACTCCGGCGGCAACGTTTTTAATCCAGTTCCACATGGGTATTCCTCGGCGCCTTTTTGTCCTAGAACTCGCAAATAGTCAAAGCGCGAAATATGGCCTTAACACGCGGGGCGTTCATGAAAAATTCCTCACTTTCGCGTGCGAAAGAGGATGTCCACCACGTTGCGCAGGTATTGCTCGTCGGTCATCGTCTCGACGGCTTCCGGCGGAAACGCCACCAGCGATTTGAAGCGGGCGGCGATTTCGCTGAAAAGCGCCACGCGCGCCTCCGGGTCGAACGCTTCGCGGCGCAGCAGCGCCTCAAGCGCGATGCCGGCCTCGCGGGGCGAAACCTGCTGGCGCAGCCGCGCGGCGAGGTGCCCGTGCTCCCGGAGCGAATTGAATTTGGCGAGCGCGAGCTGGTCGAGGTCCGGTTCCTTCAAGGGCAACTGGCGCACGACCACCGTGTTCGCCGCAAGGTCGCCGAGCCGCTGGCAGCGCTTCGTAAACAGACAGGTGACGCCCCCCACGGCGTAGAGGTACGGCAGCATGTCCACGAACCGCATCAGGTTGCGGACGACGATCTGCGTGAACTCCAGCCTCAGGCCCTGTTCATCGACCACGCGCAGCTTGAGCAGGCGCTTGCCGACTGTCTGCCCGCGCCAGATCCATTCGAAGAAAATGCCGTAGCCGATCTGCACCACGAAGATGGCCACGATCAACAGCGCTATCGCGAAGTCCATGTTAATCACAAACAGGGGCAGGAATATGACGGAGCCCACTTTCACCAACGTGGATACCAGGAACAAATCGAGCGTGCTCGCAAGCCCGCGCGTGACCGGGCCCGCAAGCGGCAGCGAGAAATCGATTCCTTCCGGCGTGCGGATTTTCAGCTCGGCACTCATGGTGTTGAATCGGGTTTGGCCCGCCTGCCGGCCATCGCGAGGAACGCCACTAGCAGTACCAATTCAAAAAGACCGAAGGTGATTTTCAACGAATACGGCAGCACCGGCTTGTGGTATTGCGAGAGAAACGATTCGATGATTCCAGCCCAGACCAGCATCATGGCGGAGCCGTAGACGAGCAGCGCAAGCTCCGCGCGAACAAGCCGGAAACGCACGCGGAGGGGATGGCGGTCGCCCCGCCCCATCAGGGTGCGGCCGAGCAGCAGCCCCGCCTGCCCCGCGATCAGGCTGGCGGGTATCTCGATCACCCCGTGCGGAAGCAGCCACCCGAGCAGGAATACCGTCTGGCCTTCGTTCACATAGTCCAGCGCGATGGCGCCAAGGCCGATGCCGTTGTAAAATAAAAGGATGAGGGTTCCGATTCCATAGGTGATTCCAGCCACGAACGTGTAAAACGTTACATGAATATTGTTATACATCAGGGCCGTCGAGAACGACGCATGCTCGCCCGAAAAGCGATCGGAATTTCCGCTTTCCTCATCCTTCACCCGCTGGGTCGGCGTCATGTAGGCGTGTCCAAAGGGCTCCAGCACGTACCTTGATCCCGGGTCCACGGCAAGGATGCCCGCGCCGAAAAGGGAGCCGGCCGCGAACACGGCGAGCGAAAGCCAGAAGTAGGAGATGTATTTGCGGAAGACCCTGGGGAAATCGGAAAATAGCCATTTAAACATCGTGAAACGCAGCGACTTGTCGCGACTCTCGTTCATCTCGGCATAGGCGCGCGCGGTGAGCGACTCGAGGTAGCGCCGCGTCTCCGGCTCCGAGGAAAAGGTGACGATGCGCCCGAGGTCGGAAAGGACGCGCTGGTAGAGGTAGTTGAACCGCTGGGTCTGCTGCAGGTCCATCTGGCGCGAGCCGTCGATCTCCATTGCGTCGAGCATCTTTTCCAGCTCGACCCACAAGGGGCGCTCGGCATCGAGGAAACGCGGGAGGTCGATGATCATGGCTTTGGGTTTTTCAAATCAACTGCCTCGCTTTCACGCCCATGTATTGGGTCACGACCTGCGAGCAAAGGTTTTCCTTGTCGAGCAAATGGAAGCGCACGCCGCGACGGCGGAGGCTTTTTTCGAGCTCGCCGAGGTTGTGCCAGTGCAGGTGGCCGCCGAGACGCTCGTAAAGCTGGGCGGAATTCGTGGGCGGCGTGCGCCCGAAAAGCGGGTCGGCGCCGGGGGGCTTCGGCATGTTGACGAGGATCAGGTGCTGGCGGCACAGGAGATCCATGTTGTGCGAAAAACTCTCCGCAAGCAGCGGATCATCGAGCGCGGTGAGGAAAACGAGCAGCGCGCGCTTGCGCAGGCGCGTGCGGAGAAAGGCGCAGAGCTCGTCGAAATCGGGCGAGACCATTTTGGGGTGCTGCGTGTAGATGGCGTCCCGGCAGGTGTCGAAATGGCTCTTGCCGCCCTTCGCGCGGACAAACTGGTTCACCTTGTCGTTGAAGCCGACCAGGCCGAAGAGATCTCCCTGCTGCTCGGCGGCCACGGCCAGCACGAGCGCGGCGGTGAGCGAGCGCTCGAGCATGTCCTCGCGGGCGCTGAGGCGGGAGGAATCGACCAGCACATACACCTCCTGCGTGCGTTCGACCTGGAAGACTTTCGTGACGAGCGCCCCGCGCTTCGCGGAAGCTTTCCAATGCACGTCCTGGAGGCTGTCGCCGTGGCTGTATTCCCGGAGTTTTTCGAACTCGCGCCCCTTGCCCATCACCCGCTGGGAATGGATGCCGTAATGCCCGCGGTTGAGGAAAAGGGCCGCCACGTGTTTTCGCTCGTCAAACAGGTTCGGGTACACGCGCAGTTCCGAGCGGCATTCCACCCGGCCGCGCAACGCCCAGAAACCGAGCCGCGACGCCTGCTCGATGTGGCAGCCCTCGATGATGTAGCGCCCGCGCTTGTGCGGAAGGCACTGCCATTTCGTGCGCGAGATTTCCACACCCGCGGGGAGTTCGATGGAAAGGTCCTCCTGCTCCGGCGTAATTTCAGCCGGGAAAGAGAGCCCGACGCGGATGGCGCGCAAGGTTTTCGATTCGTTGCGGAACAGGAGTTCGATCTCCCCCGGGCGCTCGCGCTGCAGGCGCACGACTTCCGGCAGGTCGACGGCGAGCCCGTCCAGCCGCCCGCGCGAAAGCACGGCGTCGAGCACGACGACAAACGCAAACAACGCCGCCGCGAGAAGGGAGGCGGCCATGGCGGTGGAATTCCAACTCGCGACGATCCCAAACGGGACCAGCACGATGGCGCTCCATGCGATAAGCCGGTTTTGCGGGACCATGGTCAACGCGGAACAGGGACACCCTCGAGCACTTTGTTGATGACCTCGGAAACCGAGAGGCCCTCGATCTCGTATTCCGGCCGCAGGATGATGCGATGATCGAGCACGGGGACAGACATCGTCTTGACGTCGTCGGGGGTCATGTAATCACGCCCGCTGATCGCCGCGGCGGCGCGGCTGGCGAGCAGGAGCGCCTGGGTCGCGCGCGGGCCGGCGCCCACAAGCACGCTGTCCGCCGTGCGCGTGGCGCGGACGATGTCGACGATGTAATCGAGCAATTCTTCGCGCACCGTGACCGCCTCAAGTTGCGCGCGCATCTGCACGAGGTCGTCCGGGGTGACCACCGCCTGCACCGCGTGGGCGGCGAGGGTGGCCTCCGGGGAGTCCTGCCCAAGCATCCTGCGCGCAAGGATGATTTCCTCGTCGCGGCTGGGCGGGTTCATGGGAATCTTGAGCATGAAGCGGTCTTTCTGCGCCTCGGGGAGCGGGTAGGTTCCCTCGAATTCGACCGGGTTCTGGGTGGCGAAAACGGTGAACGCGGCGGGGAGCACGTACGTGTCGCGGTCCACGGTCACGCGCCGCTCCTGCATCGCCTGCAACAGCGCGGCCTGCGTCTTGGCGGGGGCGCGGTTGATTTCATCGGCGAGGAGGAAGGTGGTGAAAATCGGCCCCTGCACGAGGGTGAATTCGTTGCGCTGGAGGTTGAAGACATTCGTGCCGGTGATGTCGGTCGGCATGAGGTCGGGCGTGAACTGGATGCGGTTGAACTCGCAGCCGAGCACGCGCGCGAGCGTGCGCACCAGCAGCGTCTTGGCCACGCCGGGCACGCCCTCGATGAGCGCGTGCTGGCCGGTGAAGATGGCGATAAGCGCCATGTCGATCACCTCCTGCTGGCCGATGATGACCTTGCCTGTTTCCTGCCGCGCGTGGGCAAGCACTTCCTGGATTCTGCCGGTGTTGGTTTGCATTTATTTTTTCTCGTTGAGGATTTGGGTGATCGCCTGGAACGTTTCAACCGGATTTTTCGCGCCGGAGGCCGCGGCCGTCTCCACCCGGGCGACCAGGGCGGGCTTGGCGCGGTGCCCGAAGGAGCGCCTCCACTCCACAAGGCAGGTTTGTATAATTTTGTCAAACGGGATGTTGCGCTTGAGGAGGCTCACGAACGCCGTCGAGGCGTCGAACCCGCGCACGGCCTCATCGGCCGCAATCTCCTCCTCGCGGCGCGGCACGAACGGAACCATGTTGCGCCACACGAAAAGCGCGGCCACGCACGCCAGCGCCGCGACTGCGTAATGCAAATGGTATTTCCACGCCAGCGAGGCGACGCCCTGCTGTTCCCGCACCCCGAGATGGGTTTCATCGAAAATCACAGTCTCCGAATTTCCCGCCAGCTCGGAGAGAAAAATCGGGGCGCGCTCCTTGTTGAGCGCCTCGTTGCTCGCAAAATAAGAGTCCGCGGCCAGCACGAGGGAACCGTCGCCAAGCGTGCGCTCGATGACCACCGGCTTCCCGTCGCACGAATAAAGCACCATCCACGCGGGATCGAGCTTGCTGAAATACATCAGGCTGTGCCACGAAAGTTTCGGCTCGAGGTTTGGAATCTCCGTGGCCGCCTCCTGTGGCATGGCGTTGAGATATGCCGTGGTCACGCCCCAACGCCCGCGCAGTTCGCTCATTTCCTGCCTCCGCGTTTTTTTATGATACTGCCCGCTTTTGCCGGGCGACGGGCTTTTTTCCGGGCTGGCTGCCGGCGTTGGCGAGGGCGTGGTGATGTCCTCGTCGGGGAGGGGCGCCCACTGGGCGGGGGCGAATGTCATCACCACGCGGTTGCCATCGCGGGCCAGCCTTTCGAGTTCCTCGGCGGTGTCGGGGTTCTCCTCAAATCCGTCCCGGGTGCCGAGGATGAAAATGGTGTTGCCGCCCCCGGGATGGAACTGGATGAGTTCCTTGTAATTGCGCGAGACGGGCATCAATTCCGCCAGGGAATCATACAGCGCCTCGGCTCCATGGCCATCCGCGCGCAGCGTCGAGTATTCGGGGTAGACGTCCCCCTGCGCGAAACGGATCACCAGCAAATGGGTGACGCCATAGGCGAGGCCCGCCACGAGCAGCAGGAAGGCGAGGATCACCGTCGGTTTCTTCACGCGAGTTTCATCCTTTCGATGTTCGCGGAAAACCGGCCGACCGTCTCATCCGTGACGACGTGGTCCCCATACCATGCCTCCTCGAAAATGGAGACGCTCTCGCCGAACAGGCCGGGCAGGTCCCCCTGCGCGCCGAGGCGGCGGCGGAGTTCCCGCTGGTAATCGCGGTTCGATTTGTACCGCGCGATAGAGATCAACTCGCGCAAGCTCAGGTTCGAGAGCATCGCGAGGAAAAGGGCGCGGATGGCGAGGCGGAATTCGCCGCGCGCCATCATGTCGCGCGCCATTTTCATCCACTCGTC
>DASZPK010000205.1:0-5339 GCA_035550335.1 Chthoniobacteraceae bacterium
CCAGCTCGGTGTTTTTTTTCACAAGTTCCTGCTGGCTCTTGCGGAGGGCCTCGAATGCCTCCCGGCGCTGGACGCCGTTCAGGTGGGCCCTCGAATGATAACGCACGCGCGCGCGCATCTCGATGGCGCTCGGGAGTTTCACGAGATAATCGTTGGCCCCAAGGGAAAATGCTTTCCCTTTCGTGCGCGCCTCCTCCTCCGCGGAAAGAACCACGATGGGCGTGTTGCAAGTGGCCGGGTTTGCGCGCAACCGCTTCAAAAGCGTGAGACCGCCCATTTTCGGCATCACAAGGTCGAGCAGGATCACGGTCGGATTCAGGCGGTTCGCGATCTCGACGGCTTCGCGCGGGTCATTGCAATAATGAAAATCGATGTCTTTCTGGCCCGCCAGGGCAAGGCGCACCAGCGCAGCCACGTGCGCCTGGTCATCAATGAGCAGCACGAGCGCGTGAAACAACTCAGGAAGATTTTTTTCGGGGGAATGTTTCCTGGGTTTTTGGGATGGCATGGGTCTGCCCGGCTTCTCGCTCGCGCGACGGGTAAAAATGTAGCTCTTCGCTTGTAGTGTCCAACCTACCACGAAGATGGAGTTTTACAACCGGCAACGTACGCAACTCTCCGCCGGTCGCTCCGGAAGCGGCCCAAAAGCCTGCCGGGGACGGACGCACGTTTGGCGCCGCCCCCGGATTGTCGTCCCTTACCCGACAGCGTGCGCGGCTAGTTCGTTCACTCCGGATTCCGCGATGCGGGTCAGCGTTTGATCAGCGGCCTTCTCCTCATCGAGCGTCTGCTGGAGCAATTCGGCGTCGTTCGCGGCGCCAAGACGCAATGCAAGCGCCCTTGCAGTGCCATACCCCGCCATCTCATAATGCTCCACGCGCTGGGCGGCGGCGATCAAGCCGGCGTCAATCACATCGTGATTGCCCACCGCTTCGATGAACATCTCCGCTTCTTCCAGCAGCCCTTTCATTGCTTCGCACGTCTCGCCCGTCGGCTTTTCGCCGAGCGCGTCGAAAATGCGCTCAAGCCGCCCCACCTGCCCCTTTGTCTCGTTCAAGTGGTTGACGAACGCCTCCTTCAATTCGTGCGATTTCGCCGCTTCCACCATTTGCGGCAGCCCGCGAACCAGTTGCTTTTCCGCGTTAAACAGATCGCGCAATTCGTTCAAGTATAAATCACGCAGGGTCTCCAGGTTGATCGATTTGAATCTCATGGTTATACCTCCAATGAATGATTCGCGCGCGCCCTGCCCAAAGGATGCACGGGAGGAGGCTCACTCTGGAGAATCGTCCGTAACCAGCACACAACGGAACCCGCGGTCTCCCGCGGAGGCGCCCGGCGCATCGTAACCGCGGGTCGATAATTCCAAGTGGTCCCCCGCCGTGGAATCCCACGATGCTCCACGCAGGATGTAGTACTCTTCCGCCTTGCCCTCCTCGCCGGAGGCATCGGCGCCGGTCTTGTGCGGCGCGGCCAACGAAATTGCGCCTGAAAAATCGCGGCACTTGCTCCCGCACCATTGCCAGACATTCCCGCCCATGTCGAACAAGCCGAATTCATTCGCCGCGAAACTCCCGGCCGGCGACGTTTTCTCGAAGTCGTCCACCCCAAACGACTTGGCGTAATTCCCCGCCCCCTTCGGCGGCGGCCAGCGGTTGCCCCACGAATACGCATTCGCCCCGGCGGCCGTGGTCCATTCCCAATCGGTCGGCAGCCGATACCGCTGGCGGAAGCCGATGAGACCGGCTTTGCGGTCGCGCTCCGTAAGCCATTCGCAAAACGCGCGCGCGGCATTCCAGCTCACCATCACCGCGGGATGAGAGTCGTCCTGCTTGAAACCGGCGGCGGGCCACGGCTCCTTGTCGGGATCGAATTGCGCGATCTCAAACGCCGTGCGCGCGGATTCCGTTTCGCGCAGCATGTCTTCGTAATTTTTCAACATCGCCACGGTCTCATCGGTGAACTTCGCGTAATCCTGTACGCGCGTGTCCCAGATTCCGAAAAGCACGTCCGTGCCCGCTACCGGCACGAATTTCATGCCGAGGCTGTTTTCCCACGGTTGCTCCTTGGTCGCCTTGCCGGGTGCCGCATCCTTGGGCGTCCCGGCCAGCACGCAGCGAAAACCCATCTCTTCACCCGGGGAGGAATCGCCCACCCAGCGCGCTGATGAAAGATAAAAGCCGTCGCCATTGCCGCCGCGGTTGAATGGCGAGCCGCGCAGCACGTGATAACTCTTCCCTCCCCCGTCGTCCCTCGGGGTGATGCCGGCGTCCACATCCATCTGCTTGGTGAAAAAGTCCTCGCACCATTGCCATACGTTCCCAGCCATGTCGTACAGGCCGAAATCATTCGGCTTGTAACTGCCCACCGGGGTTGTATTGGAAGAGAAAAATAAATTTGCGGTGTCCCTCGGCGGCGGATAGTCGTTGCCCCATGGGTATTTGGTTTTTCCGGCCGCGGTGCTCCATTCCTTGTCGGTCGGCAGCCGGTAACTTTGCTGTGCGGTGATCACTCCCGCCTTGCGCTCTTTTTCCGTGAGCCAGTCGCAAAACGCCTTGGCGTCGTCCCAACTCACGGAAACCACCGGGTGCGTCGCTTCCTGCGCCAGGCCCGGGTAGCCTGAATAGTTCCCGGCCCGGTCCAGAAACCTGCGGTAGGATTTGACGCCTGCATTCACATCATCGATGAACGCGCGGTAATCGCTCACCCGGGTGTCCCACACGCTGAAAAGCGCCTTGGTGCGGGCGACGGGAGCGAATTTCATCCCGAGATCGTTTTTCCAGGGGCGCTCCTTTGTCGCGTCGCCGGTCGCCTCGACCACCGCTGGCAATTTGCCGTTCCCATCCACTGCGCCCCCCGCGGATGCCTCGATCCACCGCCCACCGGAACGGATAAACTTTGTTTCACAGACCGAATTCTTTCCCTTGCTCAAATAGAAGCTCACCGCAGTGGAGATATCGGGGGCATTCCCGCCGTCGTCCAGGGAGAGCTCGATCACACGGGTCTCCCCCACCCCGATTTCGAAAGGCGCCGGCAGGGCTCCACCCCCGGCCATCGCCAAGCCTTCGTTCGGCCCGAGTGTAAATTCCGCAGTGGGGAAAAATGCGCCGTCATCCATCGGGACCGCCGCCTGCGCGATTTGTGCCGCCCCCGGCGGCTGGAAGAACCGGCAGTCCATGAACGGCGCCACCTTCACCGGCTTGTCCGTGTGGTTGGTCACAAACAACGCTACGAAACCGAGGTTGAACGAAGGTACCCATTTTACGATGATGCCCTTGGAATCATCGGGCGGCGGATCGGCGTGCGACCGCGCTACGATGGAGGCGATTGCCAGCACCGGCCAAAGCCACACACCACGGCGCCATCTGTGAGCATTCATCGGAGGGAATATTCGCGTCCAATGCACTATGAGTGCCGCAGAAGCAGTCTTACAAGCCATCCCGCCTTGCCGCGCACGAAATCTATGTTTTGATGGGAACAATGGCGTTGCTCGAAATGACAAAGCATGGCCTTTATTGCCCTGCGGGCGGATTTTACATCGATCCGTGGGGGCCCGTCGATGTTGCGGTCATCACGCATGCGCACTCCGACCACGCGCGGGGCGGCTCCCGGCACTATCTCACCGCGCAGCCCGGCCACCGCTTGCTCGCAGCGCGACTCCCGTCCGGTGTGAGCATTGAATCCATCGGCTACGGAGAACGCGTCACGCGCGATGGCGTCACGATTTCCCTTCACCCCGCGGGGCACATCCTCGGTTCGGCGCAGGTGCGTGTGGAGCACCGCGGCGAAGTGTGGGTGGCGGCGGGCGATTACAAGGTGGCGGCCGATCCGACCTGCGCGCCGTTTGAACCAGTGCGGTGCGACACGTTCATCACCGAATCGACCTTCGGCCTTCCCATCTACCGCTGGCCGGGGCCAGGGGAAATTTTCGACAGAATCAATGCATGGTGGCGCGCGAACCAAGCCGCGGAACGCGTCTCGGTGCTCTTTGCGTATTCGCTCGGGAAATCGCAGCGCGTGCTTGCGGGAGTCGATGCTTCGATCGGGCCGATCTTCGTCCACGGCTCGGTGGAAAAGTTCCTGCCGCTATATGCGGCGGAGGGCGTGAAGCTTCCCGATGCGCGGCGCGTGGATGAAGGGACGCAGCCCTCTGCAAAAGGGCGCGCGCTCGTGATCGCGCCCGCTTCCACCATGGGCTCGCCGTGGCTGGCGAAATTCGGCGGGGCATCGCACGCCTCCGCCTCGGGCTGGATGCAACTGCGCGGCGCGCGGCGCAGGCAGGCGCTTGACCGGGGATTCGTGCTTTCCGACCATGCGGACTGGGACGGCCTCATCTCCTCCATCCGCGCCACCGGGGCCGGCCGCGTGCATGTTACACATGGTTACACAACGCAACTCGCCCGATGGCTGAACGAAAATGGCATCGAGGCCCACACGTGGGAAACACCCGCCCTTGCGGAGAACAGGCAGGCGGAGGAAGAATGAAACGCTTCGCCCGCCTCTACACCGAGCTCGACCAGACCAATCGCACCAGCGAAAAGGTCGCGGCGCTGGTCTCCTACTTTCAGGAAACGCCGCCGCGCGACGCCGCGTGGGCGCTCAGTTTTCTTTGCGGCCGACGCCTGCCGCGCGCCGTGGGCGCGGCCGAGCTGCGCCAATGGGCCGCGGAGGAAGCCGGCTTCGCCCAATGGCTCGTGAACGAATGCTACGACACCGTGGGCGACTTGGCCGAGACGATCGCCCTGCTCCTCCCCCCTCCGCAATCCTCCCTCGCCCTCCAATTGCACGCAGCCGTGGAGGAGCGGCTTTTGCCGCTGCGCTCCCTGCCCGCGCAGGAACGGCGGAAAATGGTGGTGCGCACGTGGCGGGAGTTGAACAATGCTGAACGCTTCGTCTGGAACAAGATCGTCACCGGCGCCTTCCGCGTCGGCGTGGCGCAGACGCTCGTGGCGCGCGCGCTCGCCTCGGTCGCCGGTGTGGAGCAGGCCGTGATGACCCATCGGCTAATGGGGGAATGGCAGCCTTCGGAAGCCGACTACCGGCGACTGCTGGGTGGCGAGGACACAGGCAGCGACGCGCGTCCCTACCCCTTCTTCCTCGCCTCGCCGCTCGAAGGCGAGCCCTCCGCGCTCGGCGCGCCCGACGAGTGGCAATTCGAATGGAAATGGGACGGCATCCGCGCGCAATTGCTCCGCCGCGGCGGCGGCACGCTGGTCTGGACGCGCGGCGACGAACTGGTCGGACCCGCCTTTCCAGAGATCACCGCTGCCGCGCAGGCGCTCCCCGAGGGCACCGTCCTCGATGGTGAAATCCTCGCGTGGAAAGATGGCGCGCCCGAG
>DASZPK010000206.1:0-3575 GCA_035550335.1 Chthoniobacteraceae bacterium
TCGAGCGGGCCTACCACCAGGCGTATCTCATCCAGGTCATCGAGACACTCGAGACGGAGGAACTCAACTCCGCCGAGCGCAGGCTCTACCGCCCGATGTGGAACCGCCTCCTCCCGCCGCTGGAAACCACCGCCGGCAACAGCCGCCGCAGCATCACAAACCGCCTCGACCGCTACCGGCTCGTGCTCCTGCCGGAACCGGGCACTGTTGTATCAACGTTTAACAACGCCTGCCGCAACGCCGAGTCGATCCAGGAATCGCTCAGCCCCGAGGCATGGGCCACGCTCAGCGAACTGCGCTCCCGCTTCGAGCGCACGAAATACCGCGCGGAGATTTCCGACCACGAATGCGCCCGCGTCACCCGCAAGCTCAGCGACGCCGCCACGCGCCTCATCCCGCAGTTTTTCGCCGTGGCCACCGGCTCCATGCTGGCCGACGACGGCTGGCGTTTCTGCGCCATCGGCCAGATGCTCGAGCGCGGCATCATCACCGCGAACTCCGTCGTCTCCATCAGCAAATCGATCGTGAACGAGGAATCGAAGCCCGACCCGGAAAGCTCCTCCGAGATCGAGCTCTCCGCCTTCCTGCGCCTCCTCGGCACGCGCGACGCCTACCGCCGCGTGTACCAGATGCGCGCGGAGCCGATCCAGGTCCTCGAAATCCTCTGGCAGAATTCGCAGGCGCCGCGGTCTGTTTTACGTTGTTTGCAGCGCTGCGCCCGTCTCCTGCACGAGGCCTCCCCCTCCGACACGCTCGGCACCGCCCGCGCCATCACCGCCATCGAAAAACTCGTCCAGAAAATCAAGCGCATCAACTGGTCCCTCTACCTCCGCGCGCTGGAGGACGACGAAACGCCCGGCGGCGAGACCGCCGATGTAGCGAAGGGCAGCCGCATCGGCGACCTCGTGCCGTTGCTCAAGGAATTGCTGGATGAGACGATGCATGTGCACCATTTGGTGTCGGACGCGTTTTTGAGCCACCAGGCGCAAATTTCGCAATCGATCCAGCCTTTGTTAAACATCTGACAAATGCTTTTCGAAATCTCACACGTCACCAGTTACACCTACGGCCATACCGCGGCGGAAGCCTACGGCGAGGCGCGGCTGACGCCGCCGAATCTCCCTTCGCAAAAGGTGCTCGACCACCGCCTCACGATCGACCCGGACACCAAGACTTCGGCCTACGTCGACCATTACGGCAACACGGTGCATTTCTTCTCGCTCCCGTACCGGCACAAGAAACTCCGCGTGACCAACCAGATGACCATCGAGACGCGCGCGGTCGAACGGCCCGTGGAAAGCCTGGCCCTGAGCGTGCAGGAGGTGCGGCAGATTTTTTCCTCCGTCCTCACGGACATCTTCGATTTTCTCCAGCCGACCGAGGTCGTGGAGATCGGCAGGGAGGCGGTGCAATGGGCGAAGAAATACCTGCGCGGCGACATGCAACTTGGCGACGGCTTGCAGCGGCTCAACGAGGCGATTCACGATACATTCGATTACAAAAAAGGCGCGACTGACAACGCAACCTCGCTCTCCTCCATCTGGAAGGAACGCAAGGGCGTGTGCCAGGATTTTGCCCACGTGGGATTGAGCATCCTGCGCACGGCGGGGCTGCCGGCGCGTTACGTGTGCGGTTACATCGAGACCGACCCGCCACGCGAGGGGGAGAAGGCGCTCACGGGCGCCGTGGCCACGCACGCGTGGATCGAGGTGCTGGTGCCGGGAATGACATGGGTTGCCATCGACCCGACCAACCGCCAGTGGGTGAACGACCGCTATGTCGCGGTTTCCTATGGGCGCGATTTTCGCGACGCCACGCCGTTGCGCGGCACATTCAAGGGCTCCGGCGGCCAGGTGATGAACGTGAAAGTGACCATGAAGCGCAGGAGGGGAAAAAAGGAACCAAGGGAAGCACAGGCATGAGGATCAAGGTGAGCTACCGGGCGGATTACCATTACGAAAGCACAGTCAGCTTTTCCCCCCACACGTTCCGGCTCTTTCCGAAACCCGACCGCTTTGTGAACGTGCGCGGCGTCAAATTCAAGACGAACGCCGCCGCCGATGTGCAATATCGTCGCGACATGTTTGACAACGAAATCGCGGTTTGCTTTTACCCGGAGAAGGGGCGCGATTTGAAATCGACGCTCACGATGGATTTGGAATTGCGCGTGAAAAACCCGTTCCATTTCCTGCTCGAGAGCCACGCGCTGGATTTTCCCTTCAAATATCTGCCGCGCGAACAGGACGCGCTCCTGCCGTTCCTCAAACCGCGGTCCGCGAAGCCTTCCGCCATGCTGCCGTTTTGGAAACCGGAGCCGGGCCCGCTGGTCAGTGCGCTGGTCGGGCTCAACGACGCCATTCACAAAAGCATCCGCTACGAGCGGCGCGATGAGGGTGTCGCGCGCGAACCCGCGGAAACCCTCGCACTCGGCGCGGGCGCGTGCCGCGATTTTTCCGTGCTCCTCGCCGAAACGCTGCGCGCGAACGGCATTGCCGCGCGGCTGGCGAGCGGTTACCTCTGCGAATTCGGCACGAAGGAAAAGCGGGCCGAGGGGGCGCTTCACGCATGGGTGGAGGCGTATCTGCCCGGCGCGGGCTGGGTCGGGTTCGACCCGACCAACGGGACCCTCTGCAACCATTATCACATCACGGCCGCCGTCGGTTTGGTTCCCGACGACATCACGCCGGTGAGCGGCAGCTATTACAACAAGACCCGCGTCGCCTCCACCATGGATGCCTCGCTCAAACTCACCCGGGACGGCAAATGAAGAAAAAGGAATCCATGAACAAACTCGGCCGCCTGGTCGCCGCGCGGTTGCGCAAGCTCGGCGTGGCGCTCACGCTCGGCGGCGAGCCGACTTATGTGCCGACGGATCCCACCGGGCCCGAGTGGAGCGTCACCGCCGTGGGGCCCACGAAATTGAATTACGCCTACGCGCTGGCCAGGGCGCTCATCGCGGATGCGCTGCCCGGCGCAGTCCCGTTTTTTTCGCCGGGGAAATCCTATCCCGGCGAAGTCAACCCGCGCTGGATGATCCATCTTGTCTGGAACACCGACGGCACCCCGCTCGTGAAAACCAGGCCGCCCGGCGCCGGAAAAACGGTGCAATCGAAGGCGCTGAAAGCCGGCCTCGTGAAAAAACTGCGCGTCGCGGACAATTGGATCCGCGCCGCCGATTCCTCGAACCCCGAGCGCCAGGTCTGGGTGCTCCCGCTCGACCACGACGGCAAAAAATGGAAGAGCGAATCGTGGCGTGGCGTCTTCGGGAAATCGCTCACGCTCACCGATGCCGAGGGCCCGGCCGGCCTGCGCCTGCCGTTGTACCTGCTTCCCGCCGAGTCGAGCCGGCGCGCGTTGACTCTCGAAGCGAAGCCCGATGGCCTGCACATTTTCCTCCCGCCGCTGTTGCAGGCGCCGTTCCTGGAATTGCTCGCGGCACTCGTGAAAAACCTTCCGGCTGCCGGCGGTTGGTTCTTCGAGGGCTACATCCCCTCCGACGACGCGGGCGCCTGGTCGAAGGTCTCCATCGCCGCCGACCCCGGGGTGCTGGAGATCAATCTTCCCCCGTGCCGCGA
>DASZPK010000207.1:0-3227 GCA_035550335.1 Chthoniobacteraceae bacterium
CGGTTACGGCCGCGGGACGGCGGCCCTCGACGCGCGCATCTACTCGATCCGCCTCGCCCACGGGGACCATACCGCGCTTGCCGAGTACGCGCAGTGGCTCTCCCAATTGCAGCCCGACAACATTCCGCAGGGCGACCTGGCCGCGGTCTTCGAGTTGATGTGGAAACACCCCGACGACCCCGCGATCCGCAAGGCTGCGGACGCGATGTTCGCAGGGGCCGATTCGTTCTGGCACCCGGACAAGGAGCACGGCGTCGCGCAAATGATCAATACGCCGATGCTGGGCTTCCAGTCTTTTCGCGCGCAGGTGTTCAAGGGGCTGGACGATCCCACTGTCATCGGTTTCGCCAGGAACTGGCCCGGCAACCCGAACATCGAAGTCCATTTGAATGACCAGGGCGAGGATGGCAACGCGCAGAATTCACCGCCCAAAACGGAGGTGCGCGTGTGCGACTATTACGCGGGACAGCTCGCGGTCGTGGAGACCTTTCCTGCGTTCCAATTTGACTGGCCCGTCCCAAAACGCGAAGCCGCCATCGCCGCCTGCAAGGCAATGCTCAAGCAATACGGCGACGCGTACCGGTTTTACGCCGCCGGCGCACAGTCCGAAATGAATCGCGGGAACAACGATCACACGCGCCCGGCTTTTTCCCGCCTCGATCACCCGGCCACGCCGCGGGAGGTCGCGGAAGGCCGCGCCATTTTTTCGCTCACCGGCAAAGTCCGCGTCTGGCCGATGCCGGCCCTCCCGCTCTACGCCGACCGCCCCGCCTCCAAGGAGGACCCGGCCCAAGGCTACCAGACCGATGAGAACGGAAAATCAACACAAGTCACGACCTATACGACCGAGGGCCATGTCTGGCAGGCCGAGGAGGTGCTGGCCGGCGGCAAATGGGAGCGCTATTACGGATTCGTGGGTCGGCATCAAATCGAGAAGGTGCCTGCTACCGAAATCAATTTCCCCCCTGGAGGAGTGCAAGCGTGGACCAAGATCACGCCGTTCTTCGAGGGGGCCGTGTTCGTGCCGGATGCACAAGGCATGCGCTCGATGGTGGGGCTCGGCTCCTACGCGGTCACCGGCGCGAATGTGCCGCTCAAGATCGTGTTTCGGGCGCACAACAGCAATGGGCTGGATCGCGCGTTGCCACCCGAGCTCACGGTCCCGCCCGGCGCAAAAAAGACGCTGCCCCCCGCGATCACATTGAAGCTCTCCTACACCGAAAAAATCGCGCCCAATATCGCCCGCGCGGATGCGTTGCCTCCCCAGCACGAATTTTTTTGGCTGAGCGTTTCGCCTCCTTTCGATTACGGCGAGTGGACCGAACTTCAGCCGGACAAAGAGGTCGCTGTCTCGAATGGCAAAACGCCCGGCCCGCTCGTCGGCGCCGCCTCTGCAACGCCCGTGCTCCAAATCGACTTGCGCGACTTTTTCGACATGACAAAGCCCGGCACCTACCGTCTGCAAGTCGTGTTCGGGGCTTACGGGCTGACCCCGGAGCAGATGCAGTACCGGCCGCCAATCCAGCTCACCTTTACCGTCCTGGATCAAACAAAGTAAAACAAGCGTGGCCTACGCCGCCACAATGCCGTGGCGCACGGCGTAACGCGTCAACCCCGCGACCTCATGCACGTCGATCTTGTTCATGAGGCGCGACCGGTGGTTTTCCACCGTCTTGCACGACAGGCCGAGGCGCTTGGAAATTTCCTTGCTGCTGCTCCCCTCGGCGATGAGTTGCAGCACCTCGCGCTCGCGATTGGTAAGCGAGGAATCGATCCCCGCATTCATGCGCGATTCACGCAGGAACCCCGATGCGCGCGCCGCAAAATAATTCCCGCCCGCCGCCACCACGGCTATCGCCTCCTTGAGCGTGTCCAGCGGGTCTGCCTTGTCCACAAACCCCGCGGGGCGGCACCGCAGCGCCTCGATGATCAGCGCGCGATCAAACGTGCCGGTGTAAACCAGCACCCGCGTGGCACGGGCCGACGCCTGCGCGCGGCGGATCACCTCCGAACCCGAGAGTTCCGGCAGCATCAAGTCCAGAATCACCACGTCGGGCTGCAGCATCCGGCACAACTCCACGGCCTTCAGCCCCGAGCCTGTCCGGCCGACGACCGCGTAATCCGGCTCCCGCTGAAGAACGCTGACCAGCATGTCGCGGATCGACTCGTGTGCATCGACAATAACAATTCGCTTCCTCATCCCTTCAAGCTCCGGCGTAAGTTGTTCGTGTGGGGTACCGCCTGGGAACGTCACGAGCGGCGCGCAGACGATAGGCTGCTATTTGCCAGCCAGACAAGCCTTTTCGGGTCACGAATGTAACAAATGTGTTACAACTGGGGTGTTTTCCCCACCCCAACTGGGAACTATTACCTATATTGCCTGCAAAAACCTAAAACCCACCGCGGATCTGCCACTCCTCGAGCAGTTCCTTTGGCACCTCGCCCAGGAAACGCGAAGGGCGCTGGAGCATCTCGCCGTAGCCGGCATTGGGGCGCAGGCAGGGATAGGTGAGATAGAGTTCGTCCTTTGCGCGTGTGACAGCAACGTAAAACAACCGGCGCTCCTCCTCGATGGCGTCGTCGCTCTCGAGGCTGCGCGAGCTGGGAAACATGCCGTCGCTCATCCAAATCACGAAGACCACTTTCCATTCGAGGCCCTTCGCCTGGTGGACGGTCGAGAGGTTCACCATTTCGGTCTCCTCCTCGCGCGTGCCGAGTTCGCTCTCGGCCTCGAGGCCGCTGAGGAGCGCGAGCTGGTCGAGGAACTCGGCGGTACTTTCGTACTGGCGCGCGTAGTTGTTAAGGGTGTTCAGGTCTTCGCGGCGGACCTCGTAATTGGGGAATTTGTTTTTTGCGTAATCGTCGTAGATCGCCTCGATCACGCTCGTGATCATCTCGGAGGGTTTGCCCGGGACGCCGCCCGGGGCGAGCTCGTCGAGCGTGTGCGCGAGTTGCTCCCACTGCTTACGCGATTTCGCGGGAACCTTCAGCGGCAGGAGTTTTTTGAAATCGATACCGGTGGCCAGCGCTTCCTCGGTTTCGCGCCAGAGTACCTCCGCCGAACGCGCGCCGATGCCGGGGAGCAGCCGCGCCGCGCGCTTGAATGCGACCTCATCGCGCGGGTTCACGGCGAATTTCATGAACGACGCCACATCCTTGATGTGCGCCTGCTCGAAATATCGCAGCCCGCTGGTGATGGCAAACGGCACGCCGTGTCGCGTGAGTTC
>DASZPK010000208.1:0-1760 GCA_035550335.1 Chthoniobacteraceae bacterium
AGGACCCGGCGGGGAAATGACCGGATTACCGCTGCGGCGTGGGCGTGGCTTGCTCTCCCCCCGGCGGCACGGCGGTGTCGGGCACGGCCAGGATGTCCTGCGACGACCATGGCTCGTCGCGCCCCTTGAATTCCTCCCTCACGCTTGCGATCTGCTTTTCGGTCACCGGGCCCCCTTTGTTTCCCCATGCCTGCCGGATGTAGGTAAGCACTTCGGCGATTCGCCGGTCGTCCAGCGCTTTGCCCCACGCGGGCTGCGCGCCGTTGAATTTGTGTTCCCCGACCGTGAGCGGCCCCTGCAACCCATGGAGGATAATCATCGCGAGCCGCTTCGGGGACCCATTCACAAAGGATGAACCCGCGAGCGGCGGATACTGGTTCGGGATGCCGAGCCCCGAGGGCTGGTGGCATACGGCGCAGTTGCTCAAGTAGAACTTCCTGCCGCGCTCCACCGGCGATTCGGGATTGTCCGCGGCTGCGGGCGGGGCCGAGGGCTGTACTGCCGCGGGCCGCGGAGTATCGGAAGCGGACTGGCTGTAAACCGCCGTCGCGACGGGAAGGCCGCCGAGCAGGGAAAGTGCGATCACCGCGGAGGGGCATATCGTGCGCATCGCCGCATGAATACCAGCCCCGCCGCGCGCGGACAAACCGAAAATCGGGTGTGTAACATCGTTTGATACCGGTGCGGCAGATGGAATGCATGCCCTTTCGGCTTCCCGTTGCGCGGTTTCAATGCTAAGGGGGGCGGGAATGAAAACGCTCTTCATCGCTCTGCTCATGGCAGCCGTGGCGGCCTGTGCCGCAGCGCGGGCGGCGGATTCCGATGCGGCGTCGCAGGGCGCGCTCGCGTCCGCGCAGCAAAAGGCGGCGGAGCTTGCGAGGCGGGAATCGCAGGCGGAGGAGGATTTGCGCGCGGCGGCTGCCGCGGTGAAGGAGGCAAATTCCCTCGCGCAACAAAAAGCGGCGGCGCTCGACAGCGCGAAGGCGCTCGCAGCGGCGTCCCCGGGCGACGCCTCGCTTTCCGATGCGGTGAAGAAGGCCGCCGCGGAATCGGACGATGCCGCGCGCGCGGCGTCCGATGCGAAAACCGCGATGGATGCGAAGACGGCGGAGGCGCTTTCGTTCGGCGAGCGTCTTCACGCCGCGGTGAAGGCCGTGGCGGATGCGAAGACCGCTGCGGAGGCGGCGGCGAAGCAGGCATGGGTGCAGGGGCGCCTCGATGCCGCCGGCGCGCTCGCAAAAAAATCGCACGTGGCGGCGATGGTGATCGTGGACCAGGGCGGGGAGAAATCCACGGCGTTCCGTTATGATCACTTTCCCGCAATGGAGCGCGTGGTGACGAAGGAAGGCGAATTTTTTGCGCGGCCCGCGGGCAAGGCCTGGATGGCCTCGGCGGATTGGGGCGAAAGCGGCGTACCGTTGCCAGCGAAGCGCGCCGCGGAACTCGACGCCATGGCGGCGCTGGCGATGCGCGCGCTCCAGCCCGTGCCCTTGGATGTGCGCGAGGGAAATGCGGTGTGGAGCCCCACGGCGGACCCCGGCGGCTATCGCTTCGTGCAAAGCCGCGAGCGCCCCCTCAATGGCACGACTTACCCGGTCTTCGAGTTCACGGACAACGAGAAGGAGAACGCGGGCATCCTGCCGCGCGAAGTGGTCGCGCCCGGCGATTGGAAGGGCGCGCCGGCGGAGGTGACGGTCGATTATTTCTACATGACGGGCGAGGCAGCGCCGCCATCCGCGTCGCCCGAGGCGCAAATCCTC
>DASZPK010000209.1:0-2205 GCA_035550335.1 Chthoniobacteraceae bacterium
GAGGGGACCATTTCGAGCGGGATCGACGTCTGGAGCAAGCGCACGCGCGAGCTGGTCGTCGATAAGTTTTACAAAAACGGGGACTACCAC
This sequence comes from Chthoniobacteraceae bacterium, assembly GCA_035550335.1. Classification (GTDB taxonomy): domain Bacteria; phylum Verrucomicrobiota; class Verrucomicrobiia; order Chthoniobacterales; family Chthoniobacteraceae; genus DASZPK01. Next base: position 91 of record DASZPK010000209.1, read on the forward strand.
AACGACCACGGCGAGGGGCTGGATGATTATCACACGAGCGCCTCGCGCGGATGCGGCGGCCTCGGGATTTGGGATGGGAAAAAGCTTTACGTCTCGATCAATTACAAAAGCTGGAAGCTCATCACCACGGGACCGGTCCGGTCGGAATTCGAGCTGACCTACGACGCGTGGGACGCCGCCGGGCGCAAGGTCTCCGAGGTGCGGCGCATCAGTATCGACGCCGGCTCGTGGATGAACAAGGCGCAGAGCACGTTCACCGCCGATGGCAAGGAGCCGCTTGCGGTGGCCGTCGGTATTGCAGAACGGCCTGCGAAGGATGCGGAGATCATCGGGCAGGATCAAAAGGAAGGGTGGATGACTTACTGGCAGCCGGTGGACCGCGATCGCGGCTCCATCGCGTGCGCGATCCTGCTGCCGAAAGGGAGCGTAAAGGAATTCACGAACGACAAGCCTGACATGCCGGACTCCGTGCTTCACACCGAGCAGACTCCAGATTCCGAGGGACAGCCGGCCATTCGCAATCTGCTCGCAGTCACCGCGGTCAAGCCGGGCGCGGTGTTCACGTATTATTTCGGCGCGAGCTGGGACAAGAGCGGTGATTTCGCCGACGCGAAGGCGTGGGACGAATATGTGAAGAGATTCGCACAGCGGCGGGATGAGCCGCTAAAGGTGGTTGTGGAGAAATAGACGACTGTCTCCGCGCCTTCTCGTTCCCTGGCTCCAGCCTGGGAACGCACTTGTCTTGGAAGCTCTGCTTCCTTTGAAGTCCTCGCAGCAGCCAAGTCGCGGGCGACGAAGCTGGAGCTTCGCGGACAATTGCATTACCAGGCTGGAGCCTGGTTACGAGAGGGCGACGGTAGGGTGGATATGTTACTTTGTTGTTGCCGCGATGTCGACCGCCTGCGCCGCGAGCGCGGTGATTTTCCCCCACGCTTTTTCGGCGAGCAGCGCGCGGTCGGCCATCCACATGCCGCCGACTGCGAGGACTTGCGGGATTGCAAGGTAATCCGGCAGTGTTTCAGCGGTGATGCCGCCCGTGGGGATGAATTTTACGCCGGTATGGAGAAACGGCCCGGCCACGGCCTTGAGCATCGCGGCGCCGCCGCTGGCGGCTGAAGGAAAAAACTTGAGGTGCGAGCAGCCGAGCCGAAGGGCGCGCGATAATTCCGTGGGAGTCATCACGCCGGGGAAAAACGGGAGGGAGATTTCGCGCGTGGTCGCGAGCACGGCTTCGTCCAGGCCGGGGGCGACGGCGAATTGCGCGCCGGCGTCCGCGGCGCGGCGGGCGTCGTCGGGGGTGAGCAGCGTGCCGGCGCCGGCGCAGATTGCGGGCACGCTTTCGCGGATGCGCCGGAGCGCTTCCACGGCTTCGGCGGTGCGGAAGGTGACCTCGATGAATTCGATGCCGCCCGCGAGGAGCGACTCGGCGAGCGGCACGGCGTCGTCGGCGCGGTCGATCACGGCCACGCAGATGAGGCGCGATTTTGCAAGTCGGTCCATGATTGCCGGGAAGGGGGTGGTTCCTGTATGCATAGGGAAGTCGCCGATATTACCCCCTTATGCCGCTCGAAATCAAACCCGCTGAATCCTGCGCCTTCGACCTGCTCGCCCTCGGCGAGGTGATGCTGCGGCTCGATCCCGGCGAGGGGCGCGTCCGCTGCGCGCGTGAATTCCACGCGTGGGAGGGCGGCGGCGAGTATAATGTGGCGCGCGGTTTGCGGCGGTGTTTCGGAATGCGCGCGGCGGTGGCCACGGCGCTGGTGGATAATGAGGTGGGACGGCTCATCGAAGATTGTGTTTTGCAAGGGGGCGTCGATACGCGCTTCATCCGGTGGACAGCGTTTGACGGCGTCGGGCGCGCGGCGCGCAACGGGCTCAACTTCACCGAACGTGGTTTCGGCATTCGCCGCGCGCTTGGCGTTTATGACCGCGGCCACACCGCCGCAAGCCAGCTCAAGCCGGGCGATTTCGACTGGGACCATCTTTTCGGGAGGCTCGGCGTGCGATGGTTTCACACGGGCGGCGTGTTTGCGTCGCTCGGCGAGCATACGCCGGCGCTTGTCATCGAGGGCGTGGAAAAAGCGAGGCAGCACGGCGCGGTTGTTTCCTACGACC
>DASZPK010000210.1:0-18405 GCA_035550335.1 Chthoniobacteraceae bacterium
CAGCCGATCTCCACGCCATCGCCGACGATGGCCCCGAATTTTTTCAGGCCCGTGGGGATGAGGCCATGGCCGCCGGTCACGAGAACTTCGCTGTGGTCGAGTTTGACGTTCGAAAGGATTACGCCCGCGCCGAGGTGGCCCTTGTAGCCGACAATCGAGTCGCCGACGTAATTGAAGTGCGGAATCTGCGCCTCGTCGAAAATGATGCTGTTTTTGAATTCGCACGAATTGCCGAGCACCGCCCCGTTGCCGACGATCACATTCTCGCGGATGTAACAGCCATTGCGGATTTCGCAATTCTCGCCGATCCATGCCGGCCCCTTGATCATCGCGCCCTGCTCGATCACGGTGCCCTGCCCGATGAAGACCGCATTGCTGATGAACGGCTTGCCGATGAGGCGGCCATGCATGGCGGGCTGGAGGCGGAATTTAAGATAGCTCGAGATCTGCTTGAGCGCGTCCCAGACATTCGCTGCGTTTTCGAAGAGCATGCGGTGCTCCGTGTGCGAGAGGTCCAGATATTTTTCCGGGGCGAACATTCGTGGGCGTGATTCTTGCCGGTCGTCCCGGGATTTGCGAGCCAAAAGGCCGCGCTACAACTTGCGCGTCACTTTCTGGCCGGCCTTCATGTCCTTCACGATCCAGCCTTTGGCTTCGATGGCCGCGCGCAATTCGTCGCTCTTTTTCCAATCCTTCGCCTCGCGCGCTTTTTTCCGCTCCTCGAGAAGGGCAAGAATTTCCGCAGGAATGTTGTCCGCGGGGCGCTCGAGCCCGAGAACGGTATTGATGCGGTTCCACCATTGGAGCAGCGCCAGCGCATCGGCGGGCGTGAGCGCGGCTTCGTCGATGGCGCGGTTGGATTCGCGGATTGCATCGAATAGATGGCCGAGCGCGCCGGAGATGTTCAAGTCGTCGTCGAGCGCCTCCTCGAATTTCGCCTGCGCGGGAAGCGCGCAAGCAGAGGGACCCTGGGCAGCAGCGGAAAATTTCGTGAGACGATCCACCCATTCGTCGATGCGCAGCAGCGAGGCGCGCGCCGCGGCGAGGCCGTCGAAGGTGAAATTCAGCATCAGCCGGTAGTGGACGTTAATGAGCGCGTAACGCACCTCGCGACCCGTCCAACCTTGGTCGAGAAGGTCGCGCAGTGTGTAAAAATTGTGCTCCGACTTCGACATCTTCCTCCCCTCGACCATCAGGTGCGCGCAGTGCAGCCAGTATTTGACGAAGCGTTTGCCGGTGCAGCATTCCGATTGCGCGATCTCCGCCTCGTGGTGCGGGAAGATATTGTCCACGCCGCCGCAATGGATGTCCATTTGCGGGCCGAGCAACGCCACCGCCATCGCGCTGCACTCGATGTGCCAGCCGGGGCGGCCGCGGCCCCACGGGCTCTCCCAGCCCACCTCGCCATCCGCCGCGTCCCATGCTTTCCAGAGCGCGAAATCGCCGATGCTTTCCTTTTCGTATTCGTCGTTGCGGATGCGGCCGGTGGGGCGCAACTCCTCGAGGTTGAGGTGCGCGAGCTTGCCGTAATCGGGAAATTTCCCGAGCCGGAAATAAACCGACTTGTCCTCGGCCTGGTAGGCGTAATCCCCTTTTACGAGTTCCTCGATCATCGCAATCATCTTCGCGATGTATTGCGGGTCGGTGGCGGAGGGAAAAAACGCGGCGGGCTTGATGTTCAGCGTTTTGATGTCCTCAAAAAACGCCGTCTTGAATTGCTGCGTGAATTGCGCGAGCGGCATCCCGGCCTCCTGGCAGCGACGGATCGTCTTGTCGTCAACATCGGTGAGGTTCATCACGCGCTCGACCCGGTAGCCGCGGAATTCGAGCTGGCGCTGCAGCAGGTCCTCAAAAATATAGGCGCGGAAATTGCCGATGTGCGCGTGGTCGTAAACGGTCGGCCCGCATGTGTACATCTTCACCTGCGGCGGATTCATCGGTGCGAAGTCCTCGATTTCGCGCGAGTAGGTATTGGTAAAACGGATCGCCATTTATTTCACGTCAACACTCGCCACGGCCATGGCCGCGATTCCTTCGCGGCGGCCGAGCGCGCCAAGCATTTCGTTGGTCGTGGCTTTTACTCCGATCTGCGCGGCGGTGACGCCAAGCGCGGCGGCAATGTTCGCGCGGATCGCGGGCAGATGCGGGCCGATCTTCGGCGCCTCGGCGATGAGCGTGGAATCGACATTCACGATCGCCGCGCTTTTCCCCGCGAGGATTTTTGCGACGCCTTTCAAAATCTCGAGGCTGCTGATGCCGCGGATCGATTCGTCGCTGTTTGGAAAATGGTGGCCGATGTCGAGCTCGCCCACCGCGCCGAGCAGCGCGTCGGCGATCGCGTGGCAGAGCACATCGGCGTCCGAATGGCCGTCGAGCCCCGTCGAATGCGCGATTTCCACGCCGCCGAGGATGAGCTTGCGCCCCTCGACGAGGCGATGAATGTCGTAACCGATGCCGGAATGGTTCATGGCGAAAAATCAGACGCGCAAATCGATGCGCCCGCTCGACGCGATCACGGAGAGTTTGTTTTTGATCTCGGGATGCTCACTCACCTCGACGCGGCCGCCCGCCTGCTCCACGAGCATTTTCCCCGCGGCGATGTCCCACAGGCTCACCGCTTGCTCGATGTAAGCGTCGAGCCGCCCGCAGGCAACGTAGGCGAGATCGAGCGCGGCGCTTCCCATGAGCCGGCATTTGCGCGCGCGGTGCACCATTTTTTCAAACAGCGGCAGCCCGGAATCGATGCTCACTTTCGATTTGGAAAAACCGACCGAGAGCATCGCGTCGGAAAGCTGGTCGCGCTTCGAGACGGAGCAGGGGACGCCGTTGAGCAGAGCGGGGCCGCCTTCCTGCGTGGTCCACAATTCGTTGCGGATCGGGTCGAGAATCACGCCGGCGATCATCTTCTCCTGATGGCGCAGTGCGATCGAGATGCAGAAATGCGGGATGCTGTAGAAATAATTCACGGTGCCGTCGATGGGATCGACGATCCATTGGAATTCGCCCTGCTGGTTTCCCGCGATGCCCTCCTCGCCGAAAATCGCGTGGTCCGGAAATTTTTCCAGGAGGATGCGGGTGATGAGTTCCTGCGAGCGGACGTCGAGGTCGAGCTTGATGTCGTGCGCCTTGAACTCCGATACGTCGAGCGCGCCGCCGAAGTTTTTGCGCAGCAACTCGCCGGCTTCCTGCGCGGCGAGGGTGGCGGTGTCTAAAAATGCGGTCATGCGAATATATAAAGGGCGGAGCGCGCCGTATTGCAAAGAGAAATGGCGAAAATGCGGGGAAAGAAAAAATGGGAGGAGAAACGAATTTCTCCTCCCATTTGTTAATTGTTAAAACCGATCAGGTTATTTTTTCTTCTTGGCGGGTTTCTTAGCCGCTTTTTTGGCAGGCTTTTTCTTGGCGGCCATTTTTTTAGCGGGCTTCTTTTTAGTGGGCATCCACAATCCCCCCTTTCAATCCGCAGTTGCGGTTCGTGAAAATTCGCGTAATCGACATGATGATCAATGTGATCTGATAGTTAGTTGAGTAATAAACTAACGCGCCCGCGTCAACTTTATTCTTGCAGTTTTTCAAAAACCGCGACGAGTTTTTTTGCGAGTGCGGATTTTTTCCGGCGGCGCATCAGAGCGGTTTTCCCACTCTTGTAAAACAATGTCAACTCGTTGAAATCGCTCTCCATCCCTGCATCCATGCGGCTTGCGTCGTTCCCGATGATGAGGTCGCAATTTTTTTCACGCAATTTTTTCAGAGAGTTTTTTTCGAGCGACTGCGTCTCCGCCGCGAAACCGACGAGCAGAAAGTTTTTTTTGATTTTGCCGAGCGATGCGAGGATGTCGCGCGTTGGCGCGAGCAAAATTTTGCCGGGCCCGCGATGCTTTTTGATTTTCTGCGCACGATATTTCGCGGGCTTGAAGTCCGCGGCCGCCGCGCACATCACGGCGACATCGACGCCTTTCATCCGCGCATGCACAGCCTCGTGCATCTCGTCGCTTGTCGTGATTTTCACCACGCGCGCGCCGTGCGGCGGGGCGAGGCAGACCGGGCCGGAGACGAGAATCACCTCGTGCCCCGCCTTCACCGCGGCTTCCGCGATGGCGTAGCCCATTTTGCCGGAGGAGCGGTTGCTGATGTAGCGCACCGGGTCAATCGGCTCGCGCGTCGGGCCGGCAGTGATGAGGAACTTCACGATTTTTTGCGCGCGGAGAGCATTTCGCCGGCGCGTTTGACAATGTCATCCACGTTCCAGAGGCGCCCGAGGCCCTCGTAACCGCAGGCGAGAATGCCTTCCTCCGGCCCGATGAAGGAGACGCCGCGCGATTTCAACGTCGCCACGTTCGCCTGCGTGGCGGGATGCAGCCACATCTTGCCGTTCATCGCCGGCGCGATGAGCAGTGGCGCGGGCGTGGCGAGCGCGATCTCGGTGATGGGATTCGAAGCGAGGCCGTGCGCGAGCTCCGCGATGATGTTCGCGGTCGCGGGCGCGATGAGCAGGAGATCGGCGCGGTCCGCGAGGTCGATATGGCCGGGACGCCATCCTTCCTTCCCGTCGAATACGCCGGTCATCACCGGATTGCGCGAGAGGGTTTGGAACGTGAGCGCGCCGACGAATTCCTGCGCGCCGTGCGTCATCGCGACGAAAACGTCGTGTTTGGCCTTCACCAATTTGCTCACGAGGTCAGCCGCCTTGTATGCCGCGATCGAGCCGGTAACGCCAACGACGATGGTTTTTTGTTTTGCAGGCATTGTTAGTCCGACAGCAATCTCCGGCTCAATTGGCGTTCCGCAAGCATGATCGCGCGGAAATTCTGGAAATCGTCCTCCGGCGTGCCGCTGATGATGTTGTAACGGTATTTGTCGCGCGCCTTCATTTCGGTCTCCGCCTTGCCGAGGCGGACCGCGAGCTGCTCGGAGTTCTCGGTGCCGCGTTTGAGCAGGCGCTGGCGCAGCACATCCATACTGGCGGGCATGAGGAATACGTCGGCGATGGCGGCGCGGATTTTTTCGTGCGTGGTGGCTCGCACCAGCTCGGCTCCCTGGATGTCGATATCGAGCAGCACGTCGACGCCCCGGTCAAGGCTGTCAAGAACCGTCTCGCGCAGCGTGCCGTAGGAATTGTTAAACACCGTTGCGTGCTCGAGGAAATCGCCGTTTTGCACGCGCCGGTCGAAATCCTCCTTCTGCAAAAAGAAATAATCCTTCCCGTGCTCCTCGCCCGGGCGAGGCTGGCGCGTGGTGCAGGAGATCGAGTAAACGAAATCCGGCGTGCGCTGCAGCATTGTGCGGAGCGTGGTTTTGCCCGCGCCCGAGGGGGCGGAGAGGATGAAAAGGATGCCGGGGCGCTTGGGGGAGGCGGGGGGATTATTCAATGTTTTGGATTTGTTCGCGGATTTTTTCCATCTCGGCCTTGCAGGTCACGACCAGTTGCGAAATTTCCACGTCGTTCGCCTTGGCGCCGAGCGTGTTGAGTTCGCGGTAAATTTCCTGGGTCATGAAATCGAGCGTGCGGCCGATCGGCTCGTGCTTGCGCAACGTGTGCGCGAACTGCGCGAAGTGGCTTTCAAGCCGCGTGAGTTCCTCCGAGATGTCCGATTTGTCGGCGAAGAAAATGACTTCCTTTACGAGGCGCTCGTCGTCCTGCTCAATCTCAAGCCCGGCCTTTTGGATGCGCTCGTGCAGGGTCTGGCGGTATTTGCGGACGACTGCGGGATGAAGCTGGCGGATCTTGCGGAGCGCCTGCCGCACGAGTTTCAGCCGCTTGATCAAATCCTTTGCGAGGTGTTTGCCTTCGCGTTCGCGCATGGCGATGAGGTCGCCGAGCGCTTCCTTCAACGCGCTCTCGATATGGGGCCACGCGTCATCCACGGAAATCTGCTCCTCGGTCGTGCGCAACACGCCGGGCGCGCGCAAGATGGTCTCGATGCTGATCTCGCCCGCGGCCTTGAGTTCCTTCTGCAATTCGAGCATCGCGTTATAGTAACTGCGGGCAAGCGTGGAATCGAACGCGGGCTTTTGCTGCGAGCCCCCGCCGCTGTGCCGCGCGATGACCACGTTCAGGCGCCCGCGGGAAACCTGGGCGTTGATCAAATCGCGCACGCGCGGCTCCAATTCGGCAAGGTCATGCGGGAGATTCACCGCGACATCGCTTTGCTTGCGATTCACGGAATTCAACTCAACGCTGTATTTGGTACCGTTATGGCTGCTCTGTCCGCGGCCATAGCCGGTCATGCTTCTCATGGCGTGATGATGAAAAAGCGACGGCGAAATTACAAATACAAACTCCTCGCGCCGCTTATTTCAGCAAATGCTCGGCGGCTTGGGAGACGTCCTTGTCGCCGCGGCCCGAGAGATTCGCGATGATGAGCTGGTCGGATTTCATTCCGGGAGCCACTTTCATTACGTGCGCGACCGCATGCGAGGATTCGAGCGCGGGGATGATTCCTTCAGTACGCGAGAGTTTTTGGAAGGCGGCGAGCGCTTCGTCGTCGGTGGCGTAGTCGAAATCGATCCGCCCTTGGTCGCGGAGAAATGCATGCTCGGGGCCCACGGCGGCGTAGTCGAGCCCGGCTGAAACGCTATGCGTGAGTTGGATCTGGCCGTCTTCGTCGGCAAGCAGATAGGTCTTCGTGCCTTGCAGCACTCCGAGCTTGCCGCCTTGGAAGCGCGCGGCATGGTCGCCATCGCGGATGCCGCGGCCGCCGGCCTCCACGCCGGTCATCTTCACGGACTCATCGTTGAGGAAGGGCCAGAAAAGGCCGATGGCGTTGCTGCCGCCGCCGACGCATGCGACGAGCAGATCGGGGAGGCGCTTCTCCTTTTCCAAAATCTGCACGCGCGCTTCGTCGCCGATCACGCGGTGAAAATCGCGCACCATCATCGGGTAGGGATGCGAGCCAAGCGCGCTGCCGAGGATGTAATGCGTGGTGCGGACGTTCGTGACCCAGTCGCGCATCGCTTCATTGATCGCCTCTTTCAAGGTCGCCTGCCCGGCGGTGACGGGCACGACGGTTGCGCCGAGGAATTTCATGCGCGCCACGTTCAGCGCCTGGCGCTCCATGTCCACCGCGCCCATGTAAATCACGCATTCGAGGCCCGCGCGCGCGGCGACCGTCGCGGTCGCGACGCCGTGCTGGCCGGCGCCGGTCTCGGCGATGATGCGTTTTTTGCCCATGCGCTGCGCGAGGAGGATCTGGCCGAGGGCGTTGTTGATTTTGTGCGCGCCGGTGTGGAGCAGGTCCTCGCGCTTGAGGTAAATTTTCGCGCCGCCGAGTTCGCGCGTGAGACGTTCCGCGAGATAAAGCGGCGTGGGACGCCCGGCGTATTCGCGCAGCAGGTAGGAAAGCTCGTGTTGGAAGGCGGGGTCCTTTTTGGCTTTTTCGTATTCGGCGGTGAGTTCGTTCAACGCCGTCATCAGCGTTTCGGGTACGAACATGCCGCCATACGGGCCAAAGTGTCCGCGTGCATCGGGCAGGGATTCGAGGTCGATCATGGAGGCGACACGGTAAGTGCGGATTTTAACCCGCGCAACAACGAAACCTTGCCGCAAACGCCCGGTTCTGGTGCAATGTTTCCGGGCCGTTTAAACAACCATGGATCCGATGGCAAAAATCCTGATCGTCGATGACACGCCGAGCGCGCGCCAGATCAACGCGGCGATTTTGTCGAAGGACGGTTACGAAATCGAATTTGCCTCCGACGCGCCGGAATGCCTGAGGAAACTGCCGGAGTTCAAGCCGGATGTCATCCTTTCCGATATCGTGATGCCGGGCATGAGCGGGTTCGAGTTGTGCCGGATCATCAAGGACGATGCGCGCTACCGGCAGATTCCGCTGATCCTGATTTCGTCGCTCGACCAAAAGGAGGACATGATCCACGGCCTGGAGAGCGGCGCGGACGAATTTTTGCAGAAACCGGCGCACCCGGCGGAATTGCGCGCGCGCGTGCGCACGATGCTGAGGGTGAAGCGGCAGCACGACGAATTGCAGGAGACGCTGAAACTGCGCGACGACATTGCCCACACCATCGTGCACGACATGCGAAATCCTCTCAACGTGATCCTTGGCACGGCGGAACTTTTGGCGCGAGGCACGATGCCTGCGGGGAAAAGCGGCCCCGGCCTCGAGCGGATCATCAAGCAGGCGCGCAGGCTCAACTCGCTCGCGAACGACCTGCTTATGACGAGCAAGATCGAGAACGGCCGCATGTTGTTAAACAAGCAATGGTTCCGGCTCGACGGGATGCTTTCAAAGACGCTCGAGAATTACGAGATGATCGCGCGAGCCTCCTCGCACCAGCTCGTGTATGAAAGCGCCGCCGAGCCAATGCCCGAGATGCACGGCGACCCCGACCTCGTGATCCGCATTTTCGACAACCTCATCACCAACGCGCTGAAATATTCCCCGGCCGGGACGACCGTGCGAATCCGTCTGCTGCACGACCCGGGCCGGGACATCGTTGTCGGCGAGGTCGCCGACCAGGGCTCCGGCATCCCGCGCGAGCAGCAGAAGTTGATTTTCGAGAAATACGGCACCTTGCAGAACGCGCCGGAGAGCGTGCAGCAGTTCGGGCTGGGATTGTATTTCTGCAAGCTTGCCACCGAGGCGCACAAGGGGAGCATCAGCGTGAGGGCGAATGAGCCTTTCGGCTCGGTGTTTTGTTTGGAATTGCCACGCACAGCGGACGGGCAAAAGGCGGCGTAGAAACCCCGCAACCATTTTCAAAAGCCTTGCTTGGGGGCGGCTAAATCATCCATTCTGGCCCTCGTCGCGTATAATAAATACGCAAGGGAGGAAACATGAGCTTTCATTTTAACAAGCGGGGGAATTGTTATGAGCAGCAGTAATCCATCTTCCAAGGAAGCTGCGTCCGAATCCAAGGAAACGAAACCGGCGCCCGCGCCACAGCCCGCGGCGGTTGCGCCCCAGCCCGCAAAAAAAAGGTCGCCGAAATTAATCATCGGCGTGGTCCTGGGGGTGGTGGTTTTGTTTTTTGCGGGACGCGCTCTCATTGAGTCGATGAGTATTGTTTCGACGGACGATGCTTATGTGAACAGCCACGTCACATTTGTCGCGCCGCGCGTCGAGGGGCAGGTGGCGAAGGTGCTGGTGGATGACAACAATCGCGTGCACGCGGGCCAGTTGCTCGTGGCGCTCGACCCGGAGCCGTACCAAAAAGAAGTCGACATCAAGCAGGCCGCGGTGGATGTCGCCACCGCCGATGTCGTGGCTGCCGATGCCTCCGTGCATGCGTTGATCGGGCAGACGAGGAGCGCCCGCTTCAAACTCGACCAAGCCATCGACCAGGTGCACAATCAGGTTGCCCTCGTGCACGCCAATGTCGCCTCGCTCGACAGCGCGAAGGCCACGCTCACGCTGGCGCAGGAGGAGTTCGACCGCGCGAAAAAATTGCTCGAGAGCAAGGTGACCAGCAGCGAGGAGTTCGACCAGAAGCAGGCCGCGCTCTCGGTGGCGAAGGCGCAATACAACCAGGCCCTTGAAAATGTCCACGAGAGTCGCGTTGCGCTCGGCCTGCCCGTGGAGCCCGAGAATGGGGGCGACCTCGCGCAGATTCCCGACAAAGTCGACCAGACCGCGCCCGCGGTGCGCGCGGCGCTTGGGGAGTTGATGCAGGACGCAGCGCAACTGAACGTCACAACCTCCTCGTACAATCTTACGCCTGAAGAGGTGATCAAGGAGTTTTACAACCGCGACCCAAGCCATGACATCGACAAGATTTACGAGCAGATCATCAAGGATGCTCCCACGATCAAGCAGGCGCAGGCCAAGCTGGAATCGGCCCAAAAAGACCTCGCGCAGGCGCAATTGAATCTCAGCTATTGCAACATCGTTTCCGAGATCGACGGCGTGGTGACCCGGCGCAACGTGAATCCCGGCAACAACGTACAGGTTGGCCAAAGCCTCATGGCAGTGCGCTCGCTCAACGAGATATGGGTGGATGCGAATTTCAAGGAGACGCAGCTCTCGAAGCTCCGCATCGGCCAGCCGGTGGATTTGGAGACCGATGTCTATGGGACAAAAAAAACATTCAAGGGCCGCATTTCCGGGTTCACGATGGGCACGGGCTCGACGCTCGCGCTGCTCCCGGCGCAGAACGCCACGGGCAATTTCGTGAAAGTGGTGCAGCGCCTCCCGGTGCGCATCGACGTGCTGGATTACGATCCCGACAAGGACATCCTATTTGTCGGCACCTCCGTGACGCCGAAGGTCCACATTCGCGACGAACCCACGGGGCCGAATGCCGGCGGCTTTTTGCAACCTTACACGATACAGCCCGCTGTAACATCAGGTTCAACATCTGTTGGCGCCCAAACGCGTACTGCGAATCCATGAGCGAAGCTGTGATGCCGGCTGCCGTTTATGCCCCGGCGCGCCGGGCGTTCAACCCGTGGATCGTGGCCGCGGCGGTGGTGGTGCCGACGTTCATGGAGGTGCTCGACACCACGATTGCGAACGTCGCGCTGCACCAGATCGCAGGCGGCCTTTCCGCGGCGGTTACAGACAGCGAGTGGGTGATCACGAGCTATCTCGCGGCGAACGCCATCATCCTCCCCATCTCCGGCTGGCTCTCCGCGCAACTTGGGCGGCGCAATTATTTTTTGCTTTCCATCGCCGTGTTCACGATCAGCTCGGCGCTCTGCGGCATGTCAACGAGCCTTGGGCAATTGATCTTTTGCCGAATCCTGCAAGGGCTTGCCGGCGGCGGGCTGCAACCGTCGAGCCAGGGAGTGCTGCTCGATGAGTTTCCCCCGGAAAAGCAGGGCGCGGCGATGACGCTGTTTGGTGTTGCGGCATTGCTTGCGCCTGTGGTCGGGCCGACGCTCGGCGGTTACCTCACGGACAATTATTCGTGGCGCTGGATTTTTTACATCAACCTGCCGGTGGGCGCGCTGGCGTTCTTCGCGTCGTGGCTGGTGCTCCGCGATCCCGACTATCTCGTGAAGCAAAAGGCGGAGTTAAGAAAACAGCCGCTGCAGTTCGACACGATTGGACTCGGGTTGCTCGTCATCACGATGGTGAGCTGGGAGATCATGCTCAGCAAAGGGCAGGAATGGGACTGGATGGGTGACCCGTTTTTCCGGGTCCAGACGCTGATTTTTCTTTTTGTGGCCGGATTGGGCTCGCTGGTTTTTTGGGAGTTGCGGCAAGCGAGGCCGGTGGTCAATTTTCATCCGCTCAAGGAACGCAATTTCAGGATATCGTGTATTATTATTTTCTGCGCGTTCGGCGTTTTATATGGCGCGTCCACTTCGCTGCCGAGCCTGCTGCAAACATTGTTCGGCTATGACGCCACGCACGCCGGCCTGGTGATGTCGCCGGCGGGTATTTTCTCGGTGATCATGATGGTGGTCGTCGGCGCCCTGCTGGGGCGCGGCGTCGATGCCCGGAAATTGATCGCGCCTGGGTTGCTGGTGGTGGGCGTCGCTAGTTACTGGATGTCGCAAATGACCCTCGACATCAGCCCTTGGCAGGTGGTCTGGCCGCGGGTGCTCTTGATTGTGGGGCTTTCGATGATTTTTGCGCCGTTGAACGTGGCGGCGTATTTATATACGCCGAGGTCGCTGCGCGCGGCGGCGGTGGGTCTTTTTGCGCTGCTGCGCAACGAAGGGGGAAGCGTCGGCACGACGCTCTCGCAGACCATCCAGGAGCGCCGCGAACAATTCCACCTGCTGCGGCTCAATGAGTTTCTCGATCCGTTCAACCCGGCGCTCAACGAAAGCTACACACAGGCGCAACAGTTCTACCTCCAGGCGACCGGTGACCCCGCGGGCGCACAGCAGATGGCTTTGCAGGGGCTGGATGGCGTGCGCCAGGCGCAGGCATCGTCGCTCGCGTATTTCGATTGTTTCTGGGTTTTCGCGGTGCTGGGCGCGTCGCTGGCGATTTTAGTGTTTTTCATGAGACGCTCCGCGGCGGAAAAGGGCGCGCACGTGGCTGCGGAATAAAGGCAGCAAGGCCCCGTTCGTTCCAAAGAAAATTTTCTATTGACGTAACAGTGTCAAACTGTATTAATGTAGTAATACAGCTGGTTATGCCCCTCAACCTCAATATCGTCACCGGCAATCCCGCCCCGATATATAAACAGATCGCTGACCAGGTCCGGCGCGCGGTGGGGACGCGGGGGTTGATGGAGGGAGAGCAGATGCCGAGCGTGCGCGCGCTGGCTGAGCGGCTCGTCATCAACCCGAACACCGTGGCGCGGGCCTACGCGGAACTGTCGCGCGACGGGATCCTCGATTCGCAGGCGGGGCGCGGCTTTTTCGTCGCGAAGAAGAGAAGAGTGTTTTCGGACGCGGAACGGGGACGGCGTTTTGAGATGGCGCTGGAGGGGTTTGTTTCGGAGGCGTTGTTTTTGGATTTCAGCGAGAAAGAGATCGTCGAGGGTGTGCGGCGTGAGATCGGAAATTTCCAAACGGAGGCGAGGCAAAAATCATGAGCACCGGAGAGGTTGTCATACAAACACGGGGTTTGACCCGCTATTACGGGAAGAAATGCGTGGTGAACCAGCTCGACCTGAAAATTCCGCGCGGGTTGGTTTACGGGCTGCTTGGCCGCAACGGCGCGGGAAAGACGACGACGATCCGCATGCTGCTCGGCCTCGTGGAGCCGACGCGCGGATCGGCGACGATTCTCGGGCACGATTGCGGCAAGCTCACTCCCGAGCTGCGTGCGCGGATCGGCTACCTGGCGGAAGGGCACCATGTGTACGGCTGGATGACGGTGCGCGAGTGCGGGAAGTTCCAATCGGCGTTTTACCAAAGTGGAACGAGGATTTGTTTTTTGCGATTGTAAGACACTTCCGCCTCGATGAGAACGCCTCCGCCGGCGGCCTCTCGCGCGGGCAGCGAGCGGGGCTTTGCCTGGCGCTCACGCTCGCGCCGGAGCCGGAACTGCTGGTGCTCGACGATCCGGCGCTCGGGCTCGACCCGGTGGCGCGGCGCAGCCTGCTCGAGTCGATGATTTATGTGACGCGCGGGGAGGGACGCACAATTCTATTTTCGTCGCACCTGCTCTCGGATGTGGAACGCGTGGCGGACCGCATCGCGGTGATGGACCGCGGCTCGCTGAAGGCCGAATGCACGGTTGACGAATTCCGCAGCCGCGTGCGGCAGTTCGTGCTGAAATTTCCCGGCGAGCCGCCGCCGTTGCCCGAGTTGCCCGGGCTGCTGCACAGCTTCCGCACGGAAGGGGTGATCACCGCGTTGTTTGCCAATGCGAACGGCATTGAGGAAGACCTCCGCCGTCTCACGCCGCAAGTCGAGGAGACGCCGCTCGGACTGGAGGATGCATTCATCGCTTACGTGGGTGAGCGCGGGGAGAAGTCGTTCTTTTTGCAGGAGAAGGAGACCGGAAAATGAAAACGATATTCTGGAAGGAAGTGCGGGAGAATTTGAAATGGGCGGCGATTGCGTTCGCGGCGTTGTCACTCGCGCTGGCGGTCGGGTGGTCGAGCGTTTCCGACCCGAATAGCAACGAATCGTACCTGTCGGTCCTCTCATCAGCGGTGGTGATGGCGACGACGCTTTGCTCGGCGGCATTCGGCGCGGCGCTGGGGTTCCTGCAAATTCTGCCGGAGCAGCGGCGCGACCGGTGGGCATTCCTGGTGCACCGCCCGGTTCCGTGGACGACGATTTTCTGGGGCAAGGTGGCGGCGGGCCTGTCGCTTTATTTCACGGCGATGCTCATCCCATGGCTGTTCCTCTGCTGGTGGGCTTCGCTCCCCGGCCATGTCGCCGCGCCGTTTGACTGGCGGATGTCGCTGAGCGGCCTGGCGGACATCCTTTCCGGCTGCGCGTTTTATTTCGCGGGGATGATCACCTCGCTTCGGCAGGCGCGCTGGCTCGGGAGCAAGGCCTTTGCGCTCCTCGGGGCGATATGGACGATGGGGGCGGCGACGGGCGCGGTGCATTTCTGGGGCGCTTGCGGCTGGATTGCATGCATGACGGCACTGCTCGCGCTTTCGGCCCGCGGGAATTTCATGCGAAACGGTGTTTATACATCGCAGCCGGCGGTGGCGCGCTGGTCGCTGATCGTGGTGTTCCTCCTGGGGCTGTGCATGCTGTTCGCGGGGACGGCGGAATTCAGCGAGCACATCACCGATGGCGGATACCAGTATGGAAACCGGGTGGAGTACGCCGTCTCGAAGGAAGGCAACCCGATCAAGGCGTATTCGGACGGAGGGCGGATCACGCGGGTGGATGATGCGGACGGGCACGACCTGCAAATCAAACCCGAGATTCTGGCGAATTACTTTAACAATGCCCCAAGGGTGCAGAATTTGACCAGACCGGGCACCAGTATGTACCAGCCTATGTATGGCAATTACGACAGCTACATCGCCACGGCGTCGGAAGGCCAGGGGACAATATGGTTTTATTTCCGCGCCAGCCGCCAATTGCAGGCGTACGATCACGACACGCGCAGGTTGACCGGCTATCTCGCGCCCGATGGGTATCACGCTACGGCTGACGGCGTGCCCGCCTCGACATTTCCCTCGGAGTTCCAGGAAGGGAACTACGGTTTTTATTACTTTGAGCCGGTGACGATCTTCGGTTCCAAGGTTTACCTGACCGATTTTGCGGCGCTCAAGGTGCAGTTGCTGGCGGATGCCGGGAACGAAGCGGATTTGAAAGGGGCGGCGCTTCTCTCCGCCGACGCGTACTATGGCGCGCCGGTGGCGGATGGTTTTGTCGCAGTCGGGTTGAAGGATGGCATCACTTTCTTCAAGGGGGCGGACGGCTCGCGCCAATGCGTCGTTCCGTACGAGGAGCCCTACGTGAAAGAGAGTGCGACCTGGTCGCTGATCCGGGTGGCCATGACGCCGGACAAGCAGCATTTCCTCGTGTGGTATCAGATCCCTCCCGAAAAGATATTCGAGGTGGGTTTCAAGCCGGGCTACTTTTATCGCTACTCGATTGATGGGGCGCTGGAGAAAAAATGGACGCTCCCGCCGCTGTTCCAGGCCGGTAGGCCGCCATCGTGGACGGAGCATCTTTGGGCGATCGGCTCATCCATGGCTTCCCAGCTCTATTTCGCAGGGGATGCGTGGCTGGGAAAACAAATGGGGGATCCGCGGCAGGCGTTTGTTTGGAACAACGATATCGTGAGAAATTGGGGCTACCTGCAACTCAACTGGCTTGTTTCCATGATCACCGGGATCGTGTGCGCGGTCGCGGCGGTGGCGCGCGGGAGGGCGTACCGGCTTTCCGTGGCCGAGGTGGGTTGCTGGACGGTGGTCGTGTTGCTGTGCGGGATCGCGGGGCTGGCGGTGTTCATTGCCATCAAGGAATGGCCCGCGCGGGTGAATTGCGCGAGTTGCTCGCAAAAGCGGACCGTCGAGCTCGATAGCTGCGAGCATTGCGGAGCGGGGTGGAAAAAACCGGAACCGGATGGCACGGAAATCTTCGCGTGAGTTTCAGCAGGCGAGTTGATTGATCGCGCGGCGATGCGGTGCGGTGATGGCGACGTGGTCGATCGTCCGCATGTCAAACCACCGTTGCACATCCGGGATTTTACCGGGCGCGGATTCTGAAAAAACGGCGAGCGTGACGCGGTGGTGGGTGAAAGGGTAGGTGAGTTTCAAGAGCGGTCCGGCATGAGTAGGGGAGCGGGTCGCGGGGAGTTTCCACAGGCCGCGCCAGCGGGGGCCGGTCTGCTGTTCGAGAAGGATGCGGCCTTTGCGGGTGATCCACGCGCAATTCTCCTCGAGGGCGATGGTCTTGCGGCGCGCTTTTTTGACCGGCAGCGATTCGGGGTCGGGTGCGCGGCAGGATTTTTTTACGGGGCAGACGCTGCATTTCGGCGAGCGGGGGAGGCAGACGAGCGCGCCGAGTTCCATCAGTGCGGAGTTGAAGAGGCGCCCGCCGCTTGGGGGTTGCAATGCGGCGGCGTGCGCCCAAAGCGCGTCGCGGCCCGCGGTGGAATCCACCGGCTCGCGAATATTGAACACGCGCGCGAGGACGCGCGCGATGTTTGCGTCAACGATGGGCGCGGGGAGATCGAAGGCAAACGTGGCGACCGCGCCGGCGGTGTAGCGTCCGATGCCGGGGAGCTTGTGGATTTCCTCCGGGTCGCGCGGCATTTCCCCAGCGTGTTCGCGCATGACGGCTTGCGCGGCGCGGTGGAGATTGCGCGCGCGAGAGTAGTAGCCGAGTCCCTGCCAGACCGAGAGCACATCGGCCTCCGATGCGGCGGCGAGCGACGCGAAATCGGGGAAGCGTTTCATCCAGCGTGCGTAATAGTCGAGCACGGTTACGACCTGCGTCTGCTGGAGCATGATTTCCGAGACGAGAATCGCGTATGGGTCGGCCGTGCGACGCCACGGCAGATCGCGCCCGGCCTTCTTGAACCATGCGACGAGGGATTTGCGGAATGCTGCGGGTTTTATTTCAGCGGGCCGGGGCATGCGTGCGGGAATAATTCCACGAATAGACCAGCGCCCACAATGCGAATCCAAAAATATAGGCGACAAACAGCCACGCGAAAATTTCCCCCGGGATGAAAAACTCGACAGCGAGCAGGAGCAGCGCCCCAAAGACCATGATGCGCCCGCCGGCGCGATGCGTGGCGCGCCATGTCTCGGGATTTTCGAGCGTCCACGGCGTGCGGATGCCGACGAAGTAATTCGGGCGGAGCACTGAAAAATAGTTTCCGATTACGATGAAAAGCAGCAGGCAGGCGTTAAAAACGAAAAAGTTCATCGAAACATGGTGACCAAGCGCGATGGCGGCTTGGAAACAAAAGGTTCCAAAGAACAATGCAACTATCGCGATCCGGACGATGCGCAACACAGCCATCGCGCGAACCTGGTCCTCGCCTGACGTTCGGGCGATCTTCGGATCGATGCGTCGCATGAACCGCAGGAGCAAGTAGGTCAACAAATTAACGACTGGCAAAAGCAGCAAACCAAACGGCTTCGACATCCGGCCATCCACTTGCCCGTGGATATTCCAATGGGTCGGGATGCGGTCGGGGAAACGGCCCCATTCCAGCGCGATGAATGCGAACGGCGCGGCGAGCAGGGCGTATTCAAGCCAGTTTAGCTTTGAGGGTTTTGGATTTGGTTGCATGGGGATGCTTTTTATTGGTGAGGTTCAAAATCCAGCCGAGGGCTTCCTGAAGCACGGTCGTTTCGAGGGAATAAGTGACGAACTGCCCTTCCTTGCGCGACGTGACGAGTCCCGCCTGCCGCAGCAGATCGAGATGATAGGAAATGCTCGGCGCGCTGATGGAAAAAGCGGCGGCGATCTCGCTCGCGGTGAGGTCGCGTTCGCGGAGCATTTCGAGGATGCGGCGGCGCGTTTCGTCCTGGAGCGCTTTGAATTGCAGGTTCACAGCGTTAGATAATTAGACAACTATCTAATTAAGTCAAGGGCACATTTTTTCTCTCGGCGTCTCCGCGCATGTGCGGTTAGATTCGTCCTCTCCGAAAAATGCCCGACGACAAACCAATCACGCTTTACACTTCCCCGCTCACGCTGGAGCAGGCGGCGAAATTGAAGACGATTTTGCAGGCGGAAGACTACAAATTCGAGCCAAAGCCCTACACACTCTATTACGCCAGCAAGCCGAAGCTGAATGTGGCGGTTTATGAAAAGGGGCCAAAGGTGGTGCTGCAAGGGAAGGGGACTCAGGAATTTGTGCAGTTCCGGCTGGAGCCGGAGATTCTTGGCGAGGCGAAGCTTGGCTACGAGGAGGTGCATAATCCCGAGATGTTTTCCCCGCATTTCGGCATCGATGAAAGCGGGAAGGGCGATTTTTTCGGGCCGCTGGTGATCGCCGGAGTTTACGTAGATCGCGGCATCGCGCGCAAATTCATGGAAGCAGGAATCCAGGACAGCAAGCGGATCGGTTCTGATAAAAAAATCCGTGATTTGGCAAAGATCATCAAGACCACGCAGGGGGCCATCGCCAGCGTCGTGGAAATCGCGCCGGAGAGATATAATACCTTGTTCGAGAAAATCGGGAACCTCAACCGTTTGCTCGCATGGGGCCATGCGCGCGTGATCGAAAACCTCGCGCAGGCGAAACCGAGCTGCCCGCGTGCACTGTCGGACAAATTTGGCAACCCGAAGCTGATTGAGCGTTCATTAATGGAACATGGCAAGGCGCTCAAGCTTGAACAGCGCACGAAAGCGGAGTCCGATTTGGCGGTTGCAGCGGCCTCGATCCTGGCTCGCGAGCGGTTCATCGACTGGCTTTCAAACACCGGAAAAACCTACGGAAAAACGTTGCCGCGCGGGGCTTCGGCGCTGGTGAAAGAGGTTGCGCGCGAGCTGGTTGCGGCGCACGGGGAGGCGGTGCTCCCGCGCCTCGCAAAGATGCATTTCAAGACCGCAACGGAGGTGCTTGGAGGCGTGTAAATTTGCGAATTGCCAAACGCGGGACA
>DASZPK010000211.1:0-2935 GCA_035550335.1 Chthoniobacteraceae bacterium
TCCCGGGCACTTTGCCAAGATCAGTGGCCGGCGGCTTTTTCCGCGCCCAAGCCTGTGTTGGCGCGTACGGAGAGCTCCGTGAATTTCGCTTCCGATGTCGGTTCGCGGGTCAATAGCGTCGCGATGATCGCCGCGAGGAAGCCGAGCGGGATTGAGACAATGCCGGGGTTTTTGAGCGGAAAAATGGTCGCGTGCTGGATGATGCGCCGCGCGGTCGGCGCGACAGTGGCGGGATCAATGCCCATCACGCTCGGACTGATAATGATCAGCGCGATGCTCGAAACCAACCCCACCGCAAGCCCGGCCACGGCACCCGCGGTGTTGAAGCGTTTCCAGAAAATCGAGAGCGCGATCACGGGGAGATTCGCACTCGCAGCCACCGCAAACGCCAGACCCACGAGAAAGGCGACGTTGACCGATTGCAGCTTGATCGCGAGGTAAATCGAGATGCCGCCCACGACGAACGCGGTGACCCGCGCCACGAATACTTCCTGGCCTGGGCGCGCCTCCTTGCCGTGGTGGATGACATTGGTGAAAAAGTCGTGCGAGAAACTCGTGCTCGCGCTGATCGTGAGGCCCGCGACCACGGCGAGTATCGTCGCGAAGGCGACGGCCGAGATGAACGCAAAAAAGATATCGCCGCCGAGCGCCTTCGCGAGCAGCGGGGCGGACATGTTGTCACTCGGGATTTTTCCCGGCGTCAGGATCGCGGCGGCGCCGAAGCCGAGGCAGGTGGTCATGATGTAAAACACGCCGATCAAGACCATCGCCCACACGACCGAGGAACGCGCCGTCTTCGCGTCGGGCACGGTGTAAAACCGCACCAGGATATGCGGAAGCCCGGCCGTGCCAAACACCAGCGCGAGCCCGAGCGAGAGCAGGTCCACCGGCCCCCACGGGTTTGTGGGCGTGCGGCCGAAGGCGAGGCCAGGCTGGAGAAAATCCTTGATCGTTTCCTTCCCGTCCGCGCCTTTCACCGGCACATGCGAGACGGTATCAAAGAACTGCGCGAAGCTGAACCCGAAATGCCCGAGCACGAGAAGGCTGAGCAGGATGGTGCCGCTCATGAGGAGCACGGCCTTCGTGATCTGCACCCACGTGGTCGCGATCATGCCGCCGAAAACGACATACACAATCATGAGGATTCCGACCCCGGTGACCGCGTACTCGTAGGAAACGCCGGAGAGCAACAGCTTGATGAGCTGCCCTGCCCCGATCATCTGCGCGATCATGTAAAACGTGCAAACCGTGATCGTGCTTAATGAAGCCACGGCGCGCACCGGGCGCGGGCTGAGGCGGTACGCGAGCAGGTCGGCCATCGTATATTTCCCGGCGTTGCGCAGCGGCTCGGCCACGATGAGCAATACTGTGAGGTAGGCCACGAGGAAGCCGACGGAATACATGAAGCCGTCGTAGCCCTTGAAGGCGATCATCCCCGCGATGCCGAGAAAACTGGCGGCGCTCATGTAATCGCCCGCGACCGCGAGCCCGTTCTGCCACCCGGTGATCCGTCGTCCCGCAGCGAAGAACGCGCTCGCGCTTTGCGACCTCCGCGCGCTGAAAAACGTAATCACCAGCGTGATCGCCACAAACCCGACGAACATGAATAGCGCCGTTTTGTTCACCGGCGCGGGTGCGGTTTCGGCGAGCAGGGGGAGAAAAAGATTCATGCCAGTGTCAACGTTTGTTAAACTTCGCAAGCACCTCCGCCGCGGCTTTGTCCCAACCCGCGGCCTTCACGACGTAAAAGCCCGCGACGATCCAGGCCATGAAAAATTGCGAGAGCGCGAAGACGTACGCGAGATTCACCGGGCCCATTTTCGTTTTCATCAAGTCCGGCCACCAGCCGACCAGTACGGGGAGCGCGATGTAATACGCGAGGAAGAACACACACGCCGGCGTGATGAAACGGATTTTCGACGCGAGCAGTTTTTTGAAATCGGGATCGGCGGCAATGGCATCCCATGGAACGGCGTCGTTCTTCTCCGCGGGAGCGGCGTTGGGCGGGGGGACGCCCGGGTCCGGCGTGGTCATGCGCGGATGTTTAGCAGGATGCGCCGGGTGCAACAAGCGCAAAGAAGGCTGCGCGGACGTTCTATATTACTCCGAGGCCAGTGGATTCACCTTGATCGATCTGACAGTGACAACGGAATCCGCGCGTTGATAGACGATGACCGGGCGGTCCACCTTCGAGTAGTCACCGCTGTCCTCGTGACGCAACGCGCCGTCCACGTATATTTTCTGGCCGTGGGGAGTGATCGTCCATCGAATCGTCACATATTGATTCACCGGGATATTGCCTTTGCCTTGGTTGCCGCCGAGACCATCGAAACGAAGCTGCCGGGGGTCCTGTTCCCAGTCGAAGATAGCCCCGCCGGTGTACCAGACCCGCAAGTTATTGGAATCGGTTTTTGCGATCACGACAATTTCGAGCGGCGGTTTGAAGGACGTTT
This sequence comes from Chthoniobacteraceae bacterium, assembly GCA_035550335.1. Taxonomy (GTDB): domain Bacteria; phylum Verrucomicrobiota; class Verrucomicrobiia; order Chthoniobacterales; family Chthoniobacteraceae; genus DASZPK01. The sequence goes on from DASZPK010000211.1 coordinate 2,454, forward strand.
TAGTCGCGATGCTCTCCGCCCTGCCGATACTCGCCGGACGGGCAAGGGATTCGGGCCGTCCGACTCCGGACGAATTCCGAAACACCAGTTCCGGCTGACCGGCTTCCTGTACGTATACCGATGCGATGTTCTGCAACTGGAGCACGACATTGCCGAACAACCCCTTGAGCGCCAAAGTTTGCCCCTCCGTCTCTCCCTCGAGTCTGTCGCCATTTTGCATTTCAACCGCGGCCGTTTTTCCACCGTTTGAAAAAGTGATCGTTTCCACCAATTTGATCGCAATTTTCATCTTCGTGTCTTGGGATGACACAAGAAACGGGGCGTCAGCCTGCATGGTTCCCAAAAGCAGCGAACCGTCCGTGAGTTCGACTGCCACGTGACGCTCATTCTTGTCCTCGGCTACGGAAGGGGCTGCGTCCGTGCCCGAGGACGCCTGCGCGAGCGCGGGAGTCGGCAGGGTTGGTGGCCACACCGGGGTCGGT
>DASZPK010000212.1:0-6082 GCA_035550335.1 Chthoniobacteraceae bacterium
CGGCACCAGCGGCCCCTGCAAGCGCCATCGACACCATCGCGGAAACAGGCCCCGCGACCACGGGCAGCGTGCTGGTTCCGCTCGATACGAAGCAGCCGCCGAGTGTGAGAGCGGACATCACCGCGTTGCGCGAGAAACTTCTGGATGAGGCCGCCAAAACACCCGCTTCCAGCCCGGATACTTACAAAGTCGCAGTTGCGTTGTGCGATTCATGGCTTGCCGCGCTGGATGAGCGGGACAAAATTGTCGCCGCCCAATCCAATACCCAACAACCGATGGGCACCGCCGACATGGATTCGAGCAAGGCGGTGCATCCCGGCTATTACGAATTGAAGAAGGAACAACAGGAGGCGAACAAGAAGAAGCAGGACGACAAGAAGGAAAACGCCTTTTTCAGCGATGCGCAAAAGCAGCAATGGCAGCAACGCTGCGCCCTCTGGCAAAAACAACTCGACCAGCTTTATGCCCAAATGGGCGACCTTCGCCGTAAGGCGAGCCAAACGCCTGCTGCGCCTACTCCGCCGGCAACCGCCGTTCCAAGCGGCGCGCTCCCGCCTCCGTAGCCTTCCGGATTCGGTAGGTTGCGGCGGCCAGGAGATGACGCTATCATCGCCGATAGTCGCTGTATTTAAAGACTATGATACGAATCCCTGCCCTCCGGATCGCGCTCGCCGCCATCGCGATGCTGCTCGTGGCTGGAAAGTCCCAGGCGGAGCAGCCTGCCGCGGAGACGACCTCCGGGCTGAAGGTCACCGTGGAGGTGGTGGATGGTTCGCGCGTGATTGGCGAGCCGGTTGCGGAGGAGTTGAAAATCGCGGCTTCGGTGGGGGAGATGAGTGTGCCGCTCGAGAATGTGGGCAAGGTGGTTTTCAACGACGATCACAAAACGGCGGTGGTGTCGCTGCTCAATGGCGATCATTTAAGCGGTGCGATCAAGTCCGGGACATTCAGCTTGCAGACGATATGGGGGAAGGTGGACCTCAAACCTCAGCAAATTCGCACCATCACGGTCACGGGGCGCGCGAATTCGTGGAGCGTGAAGAGCGATTTCGCGACCACGTCGAATCCAAACGGGTCGTGGTTTTATGGATGGGTCGCGCAGGACGGCGGCAAGTTTGCGCTCTATAAGTCGCAGGTGGGTGACGGTTGGAGGGCCGAGGCCGAGGAGCCCACGGTTTGGATCAATCGCACCGGCCAGGCGGAATGCTGTGTGCAACCCGGGGAGGTATCGGAACACGCCGGGGCCAATGGGGAGCACGCCATCGTTCGCTGGCAGGCGCCGAAATCATGCAGGGTGCACGTGAAAGGGACGTTCGGCGCGGGTGATATTGGAGCGGTGGATGTGAAGGTGCTCCATAATACGACAGTGCTTTTCAAGGCGGATGAAACGAAGAAGGACGAGCCGTTCGAATTCGATGTGGCTGTGAAGGCGGGTGACACGCTGGACTTTGACGTGGGCGCGGGAAAGGAAGGTTATGCGTACGGGAACAAGCCGATCGACGCGGTGATTTCGGTGAAGTGAGGTTTGCGAGGTCTGTCAGCCCGTCGGCTTGCTGTCAAACAGAGGCGGCCGGGACGGACCGCCTCTGCAACATTTCGACGCGCCGCACGGCCGCTTGTTTAAATACGCGTAAATCGCGGCGGAGCCTGGCTCAATAGGGCTGGGGGCGGCCGAAGGGACTGTTCACGCTGCCATTGCTGCTGCTTTTTCCGCTGGTGGCGGGGGTCGAGCTGGCAGCGGGCTGGGCGGGTTGCATGGCAGATTGGCCGGCGCCGGCTTGCTGCTGGAGGCGCTGGGCCTGCTGCTGCTGGAGGGCGGCTTGGAATGCGGCCAGTTTTTGCTGGGCGAGTTGCTGGGCGTCGGAGGTGCTCTGCTGCTGGGTGCGGAGGCCGGCATTGGCGGCGGCCTGGGCATCCTGCGTTTTTTTCAGGAGGGCGTCGGCGATATCGAGGTCGTTGGTGAGATGGTCGGGGGCGACGTCGAACTCGGTCTGGCCATCGGTGACCCGCCAAGTCTTGGGCGTTTTGCCTTTCTCGGAGACGAGGGTGACCTTCGCGCCCTGGCCGATGCCGACCACGCCGCTATCGGAGGTCACGGAGACGGGCATCAGCAAAAAAAAGACGCCTTTGGGGGCGAACCGCTTCACCGGGGCCTGCGGCATGAGAGACGCAACCGGACCCGGGCCCGACGCTATGGGGGGCAGCGGCTCGGCAGGCGCCACAACCGCAGCGGGCTTCTGCGGCGCGGGGCGGTGGGAGTAAAAGTAATACCCGCCAGCCACAACGGCGCCGGCGACAAACAATGCTAAAAACCATTTCATAATGGAGAAAGAAATGCAGCAACTTCAATACCCGATGTTTGGGGCGCGTTCAAGTCCGCGCGCGGTCGTTGGGTGAATTACTCTGTAAAATGGCTGTCGCGCGATTTCGCATGGGTGTTTTTACCTAAGCGCAAAAAGGGGGAGTGGGTTCAAAGACGCTTCGCTTTTCTCGGAAATGATATTTAAATCCTGTAAATCTTTGTGATCGGAGTGGCGTCTCGTGGACACGGCCTAATGTTCAGCCACACCCGCCCCTTGGGCAATTTCCTTTTCCACGCGTTCGTGCACGACGCATTGCGGGTCGATCTTTTGCGCCTCGCCCAACCACTCGCGGGCCGTGTTGATCTCGCCTTTTTTCCGGTAGGCAAGAGCCATGTAATATTTGCAAATAGCCTGGTCCTGTTTCGCATCGCTCTTTGCGAGGGCTTCCTCCAGCATCCGGCGCGACCTCAATGGATTTCAGCGTTGCCCCGTGTCGCTCACGCCCGGCGATTGATTTTCTCCCCGCCTTGCGTTATCACACGGGGGCAGTCGAAAGATCGCCCATGAAATGGTCATACACCCCGATTTTGCTCGCGTTGCTCGTCGCCATTGCATGCGGATTCCTCGTATTGCGGGTGATTCACTATTTGGAAGCCCACGCGTTGCACTCGGCGGAGTATTACGTCGAGCGCGCGAACCGGAAGAGAATCGACGGGGACATCGATGGCGCGATTGACGACTATGGCAAGGCGATTGAGATCAACCACGAAATGGACAGCGCGTATAACAATCGCGGCCTCTTGAAAGAGCAGAAAGGCGATAACGCGGGAGCCCTTGCGGATTTCAACCAAGCCATCGCGATCAACCCGCGCAGTTCGATCCCCCTGGTCAACCGCGCCCAGGTCGAGCACGACACGGGCGATTTCGCCAGCGCCATTGCCGATGTCGACCATGCCCTGGCGCTGGCCCCGAAGGATCCCGCGGATGCCTACCAGATCCGCGCGGACGCCAGGCGGCAGTCCGGCGACACCGATGGCGCGATCGCGGATTACGACAGCATCATCAAATTGGAGCCGGCAACGGCGTTTAACTATGTTTATCGCGGCAACTTGAAAATGATGAAGCAGGAGATCGATGCCGCGCTGGGCGACTTCAACCATGCCATCCAGCTCGACCCCCAGTTCGCCGTTGCCTACGGCTTGCGCGGCATGGCCGAGGCGCAAAAGGACGACCCGCAGGCGGCGTTCGCCGATTTCAACCGCAGCATCGAACTCGACCCCAGCGACTCCGATTCCTACGAGTGGCGGGGGAATCTCGAGTCCAACTCGCAAAAATGGTCCGATGCCGTGGCCGATTACCGGAAGTGCTGCGAGCACTCGCCCGAGGACCCGGATTACCCGCGCCTCTTCCTCTGGATCGCCCGGGCGCGCCTTGGCGAAACGGAGGCCGGCAGCAAGGAACTCGCCGACTATCTCCAAACGCGCGGGACAAACGCAGGCGCGGGCGGAAAAAAAATGACGCCGGGCGATTGGCCGGTGAAAGTGGCCGGGCATCTTCTCGGCACTGTGAGCGAGGAGGCGCTGCTCGCCGCAGCCAACTCCAGCGACCCGAAAACGGACGGCGACCAGCATTGCGAAGCGTGGTTTTACACCGGCGAGAAAAGGCTCCTCGCCGGGGACAAGGCGGGCGCGATCGACCATTTCCACAAATGCATCGCCACTGGCCGCACCGATTTCGTCGAATACGAAATGGCGCGGGCGGAGTTGAAAAATCTCGGCGAAAAGTAGCGGCCCGAAGCGCGAGCACCATGAAGAAAGTGCCAATCACCCCCATCGCGATCGCCTTGCTCACGGTAATCGCTTGCGCTGGCATGGCCATACCGGTGTCCCGTATTCTCAACACGCGCCGTGCGGAGTATTTTGCCAGGCAGGGCGACCAAAAAAGAATGGCCGGCGATGGCGATGGCGCGCTTGCCGATTTCGATAGGGCCCTCGCGCTCAATCCCAAAATGGCATCCGTTTACAACGACCGCGGCGTCCTCAAACTCTACAAAGGCGACCTGGCGGGGGCGATTGCGGACTTCGACCACGTCGTCGCGCTCGACCCGCACAATATCCTGCCCTTCATCAATCGCGGCAGCGCAAGGTGCGACTTCGGCGATCTGGATGGAGCCGTCGCCGACCTCGACCAGGCCATCGCGTTGGATTCGACTTCCGCCGTCGCTTACAACCTGCGGGCGAAAGCCAGGCGGCTGAAGCTCGACCTGGACGGTGCGATCTCGGATTGCAAGCGCGCCATCCAGCTCAAGCCGGACTCGGCGGATTACCATGCCAACCTGGGCGAAGTGGAGTTCGACAAACACGACCTCGATGCCGCCCTGGCCGATTGCGCCACCGCGATCAAGCTCGACCCGAATAACGCCCTCGCCTTCGGGTTACGGGGCGAAATCGAAGCGCAAAAGGGAGACATGGATGCGGCGCGCGCGGATTTCGGCATCGAAATCAAACTCAGTCCCAACCGAGTCTATGGGTATCGCGATATGGCTGCGTTGGAAATCGAGACTCAAAAATGGGCCGATGCCGTGGCGGATTACAAGCGATACTGCGAGATCAAGCCGGCGTGGCAGGATTATGCCCGCTTGTACACCTGGGTCGCCCGCACCCGCCTCGGCGAGGCCGATGATGCCGACAGGGAACTCGCCGGATATCTACAGGATCGCGACTCGGGAAGGATCGCGGTGGCGCAACCGGGCGATTGGCCAAAAAAACTCGGTGAGTATCTCATCGGGCGCATGAACGAAGCCGACCTGCTCGCATCCATTACGTCACCGAAGGACAACGAAAAGGCCAATGGCCATCTTTGCGAAGCGCTATTCCTTATCGGCGAGAAAAAGCTCATTGCGGGCGACAAGGAAAATGCCGCTGGCGATTTCCGCAAATGCATCGCCGCGGGGCGGCGCGCTTACATCGAATGCGATATGGCCCGGGCCGAATTGAAAGCGCTCGGCGAAAAGTAGCTTCGCCTTGCCCGCGAAAATAAATCGCGGTAATAATCACGGGATGATTCCCCCACGCTTCATCTCATCCATCCTCATCGCCCTCGCTTTGACCACCGGCTGCGGCAAGCTCGCCGCGCAAGCCCCCGCACCCGCCATGCCCGCGAAATTCCAGGTGGACATCGATGCCATCGCCGGCACCGGCTTCACCGTGGCGCTCGAGGGGGACCATCTCGTTTACACCACGTTCAAGAGCGGAAAGCGCTTGAACAAGGTGCGGAAAGTCCAGCCCACGGCGGAGCAATGGCAGACTTTCTGGAACGAAATGAACGCCATCGATATCTGGCATTGGAGCGCTAAATACGCCCCGTCCGCCGCGGTCGAGGGCGGCACGCAATGGGACGCGACGATCGAGGGCGGCGGCCACAGCATCAAGTCGGAAGGCGGCAACGCCTACCCCTCCGACGAGGACCCCGCCAAAAGCGGCCCCGACAAGCAGTTCACCAAGCGTTATATCAAGTTTTACAACGCCGTGCTTCACCTCGTCGGCGAGACGTCGTCGGACTGAATCTGGAGAACTCCGCCCGCGAACTGTTGTAGCGTGCGCTGTCCCCAGCGCAGGGAGTGCGCATCGCCACGAAGAATCCCGCGGCGGCGTCCTGCGCCTCCGCTGAGGACAGCGGACTCTACAATTTGTGTTGCGACACTTCAATTCCGCGTCGGCCAGCAACTTTGCATTCTTGTCTTTCCCCGCCCAATCGTCTTGAATCGCGCCCATGAAAAC
>DASZPK010000213.1:0-3795 GCA_035550335.1 Chthoniobacteraceae bacterium
AGTCGTTGTCTGCGCCGTGGGCCTCCTCCTGCTCGCCACCTACCTCCAAAAATCGAAGCGCAATCGGGAGGAGCAGGAGGAAGAACAGCAATAAAAACGCGATGAGCCGCACCTCAAAAATCGAACGCAAGACCAGCGAGACGCAGATTTCCATCGAATTGGAAATCGACGGCTCCGGCAAAAGCGTGATGAACACGAAGATCCCGTTCTTCGACCACATGCTCACGCTCTTCGCGAGGCACGGCCTGCTCGACCTGAACATCGCCGCCAACGGCGACATCGAGGTAGACCTGCACCACACCGTCGAGGACGTCGGCATTTCCCTCGGCCAGGCATTTACGAAGGCGCTCGGCGACAAAAGCGGCATCCGCCGCTACGGCTGGGCCTACGTCCCCATGGACGAAACGCTTACCCGCGCCGTCATCGACTTCAGCGGGCGCCCCTACATCGAATACCGCGCCCCTGCCGGTGTCGCCGCGATCGGCGCCTTTGACTTCCAGCTCGTCGAGGAATTCCTCCGCGCTTTCAGCGTCCACTCCGGCACGAATTTGCACGTCGAAATCCTCTACGGTCGCGACGCCCATCATATGGCCGAGTCCGTCTTCAAAGCCCTCGCCAAAGCCGTCGACCAAGCCTGCCAGATCGACCCGCGCGTGCAAGGCGTGCCCAGCACCAAGGGCGTGCTGTAACTTTGCGAGCAAGGATTTTCCAAGTCCTTCGCTTGAAACTTTCCCGCACTTCCTGCATGCTTGTCCTTTCCGATGATTGCATTGATTGATTATGGCAGCGGCAACCTCCGCAGCGTGAGTAAAGCCCTCGAGCACGAGGGGGCGGATGTGCGTCTCGTCGACTCGCCTCCCGGCATCGAAGGCGCGGATGCCGTCGTGCTGCCCGGCGTCGGCGCATTCGGCGATTGCGTGCGCAATCTCCGCGAGCGCGGCCTTTGGGAACCCATCAGCCAATGGCTCGCGGACGGCAAACCGTTCCTCGGCATTTGCCTCGGCTACCAATTGCTTTTCGAGTCGAGCGAGGAAACGCCCGGCGTGAAAGGCTTCGGCTATTTCCGCGGCCAGGTAAAACGCTTCCACGAAGCCGGCCTCAAAATCCCGCACATGGGCTGGAACAGCCTCGAGCGCAACAATCACCCGCTCTGGGCCGGCCTGCCCGCCAACCCGTACGTCTTTTTCGTCCACTCCTATTTCCCCGTGCCGGACGACGCCTCCATCGTCACCTCGCGCACGACCTACGGCGAGACCTTCGCCGCCAGCGTCGCCCGCGACAACGTGGCCGCCGTCCAATTTCACCCCGAGAAAAGCCAGGAGATCGGCCTGGCCATCCTCCGCAATTTCATCCGGTCCATCCCCGTCGAAAAGACTTCCGTCACCGGCATCGCTGTATAAACAATGATCATTCTCCCCGCAATTGACCTGATGGGCGGGCAAGTCGTCCGTCTCCGCCAGGGCAAAGCCTCCGAAAAAACCGTCTACTCCAACGACCCCGTCGCCTTCGCCAAAAAATGGGAAGCCGACGGCGGCGATTACCTCCACATCGTCGACCTCGACGCCTCCTTCACCGGCACGTCCCACAACCTCGACGCCGTCGCAAAAATCGCGAAAGCCATTTCCATCCCGTGCGAACTCGGCGGCGGCATGCGCAGCGAGGAAGCCATCGAGCGCGCGCTCGAGGCCGGTGTCGCCCGCGTCGTCATCGGCACCCGCGCCTGCGAATCCATGGACTTCGTCGCCGGCGTCGTTAAAAAATTCGGCGGCGACCGCATCGCCGTGGGCATCGATGCCCGCAACGGAATCGTTTCCGTCAAGGGCTGGACCGAGATCTCCGACATCCGCGCCACCGATCTCGCAAAAAGCGCCGAGGCCGCCGGGGTCGGCACGATTATATACACCGACATCGCCACCGATGGCATGCTCGCCGGCCCGAATTTTGCCGAAATAGAGACCATGCTTGGCCTCCTCAAATGCCGACTCATCGCCAGCGGCGGCGTCTCACGCCCCGCCGACGTCCACCGCCTCCGCGAGCACAAAAATCTCTACGGCGTCATCATTGGGAAGGCCCTTTACGATGGCACCATGACCCTCGCCGACGTCCGCAACGGCTCGAATTAGCCCGGTGCCTCGGCGCGGCGTTTATAGCATGTAAAACATGCTTCCTTAAGGCCATGAAAATGAGGTGCTTTGGCGGCATAAATGACCCTGAAAATCAACGCTAGCACAAAGCCTGCCATATGGCGTTTTTCTCTGATTTTTGCGGCCAAATTATTAAAATTATAAGCGGATAAAATTTCATTGACTGGCAGCAGACCAAAGGCGATAACGCACCCATGACCGCGGCACGAGAGGCAAGTGGGTTTTGCGCGATTCGCAGGGGGTATTATCATAGCGATGTATTCATTTCCCCCGCCGGCGAATATGGCAACCACGGCGCCCTCGGTCAATCGGTCGCTCCCTGCTTGGGCGGATCGCGCCGCTGGTTGAATGCCGGCGGAGTTCGGGATTCCGTCCTGATCCGAATATAGCGCGCCATGCGGCGCCTATGGATGGGAGGCATTGGAAAGGGCAAACATGCAAGATTTACAAACTATTGTACCGCAGAGGCAGTTAAACATCCTTGTCGCCGAGGATGAAACGCAAATCTCGACTTTGGTTTCGAGGCGGTTGCGCGATTCCGGCCACACGGTCGTGGTCGCGGGCGACGGCCAGGAGGCGCTTGAAAAATTCGAGACGGCCGGCGGCAAATTCGATTTGGTGATCACCGACAGCAGCATGCCGCGGATGTCGGGCATCGAACTGGTGGAGCGCGTGCGCAAGGACGGCTTTGCCGGGAAGATCATCATGGCCTCGGCGTTTATGACCGTGGACCCGCAGGTCCTTGAGGAATCGCACCTCGTGGACCGCACGGTGCAAAAGCCATATACGATTTCCGCGCTGCAAAAGGTGGTGGAGGAAATTTGCTTCGTTCCCGAGCCGGCAATAAAAGTCGCGTCCGCTCCCGTGGTCGCCGCACCGAAGTTCCACGTCATCACCAAAATCGCGCTGACGCAATTTGTTTTCTGGGCGATCGCGGACATGGTTTCGACCTGGATCGGCCTGCGCTCTGGATTGATGGAGGGGAATCCGTTTTCCGCGTGGACGATGAATGTACTCAGCCCTTATGCGGGCCTGATCCTCAAGGAATTGTTCATCACCGCGCCGATTTGCGTGGGGGGCGGTTATATCTGCTACCGGATGGCGCGGGGCATGTCGCCGCGGCGGCAGTTCATCCTGGCGAACCTGCCGGTGTGGGTGGGCGTCGCGTTGCACGGTATTGCGACGTTAAACAATGTTTGGCAGTTGAATTCGTAACGCAGGCTGCGCGTTATAGAGGCGGCCGTCCCTGGCCGTCTCTGGCTGACGGTCAACAATGGGTTCTGACGATCTCCATCGACTTGATCGCAGCACGATTACGCGGCGAATTCTCGCTGCACAGTTCTTGTGTGGCCGCCCGACGACAAAATGGCGGTAAAAATTTCCATAAAACTGTTCTTGCAGAACGCGCAATAGTCATCTAAACGTTACTGTTCCGCACGACAGAAAAAAGAAAATCGCGCGGTAATGTAAAAATTACTTGCGCGGTCTCTGGATTTTTCTATAGTTCGCGCTCCCCGCATCCAGTGGGTCTGTGAAGTAACCCGCTAGAAGCGGGGTTTTTGTCCCCGGATGCCGCGGAGAAGTGTGGAGAGTGTGAAGAAGTGGTGAGTGCAGGACGATTTTTTTAGGAAATTTAAAATGCCAACGATCA
>DASZPK010000214.1:0-4768 GCA_035550335.1 Chthoniobacteraceae bacterium
TCAGCGACCTGAAGCCCGCGCCGCTCGATCCCGCGGGCAACAGGATGGTCACCCCCCGCGCGCCGCTGTTCGCGCTGCTGCAAGCGATTGTAAAACAAAAACCGGGGGCCATCGGCGTCGACATCGATTTCTCGCCCATTGACGGCCATTTCGTGACTCCCGCCGACCCCGATTTTTTCCAGCATTGCCTCGACCTGGAGAAGAGCAGCGGCGTCCCGATTTTCCTCGGCGTCTTCCGCACGCATTATGGCGCGCCGAAGGACTGGCTCGGCGATGAAAAATTCGGCCCGCTCGCGGCGACGCTCGGCATGCCGAAGGGCGACGTGACCCACGCGCGCGCCTGGCTGGAGCAGACGGGCGCGCCCGGCGTTTACCTGCCGAGCCTGAGCGCCGCGCTCGCGGGGTTCAGCCCGAACGCGATGCGCGGCTCGTGGCTTTCGTGGGCGGTGGAATCGGCGCGCGAACACAAGGTGAACGACAAAAAGAACATCGCCGGCGAAAACCTCATCGATTACGGCAAGGCCACGGCATTGCAGGAGGACGCGATCAAGACCGCGAAGCCCGAAGTGATCGACGCGCTCCCCGATAAATTCCGCTTCACGAAAAAGGTGGTCATCATCGGCGACGTGGAAAAACCCTCCGGCGGCGACGCCTTTGTGATCCCGGGCCGCAACGAGAACAACGAGCCGGCCCCCGGCGTTGTGGTGCATGCGTGCGCGGTGGAATCGCTGCTCGCGCCCCCGCTGGTCGAATTGACAACCGCCGGCCACGTGCTCCTCGACGTGCTGCTTTCGCTCGCGGTGCTCGGCTGCATCACCGGGGCGTGCCTCTACGCCGTGCATGCCCGGCACGAGGTGAATTTGAATTTGTTATACGCCCTGTTAAACGGCACCGCGATCGTCGTGATTTTTATTTTCGGCATGGAAGTGGTGAAATCCACGCGCGTGGTGTGGGACGATTTCCTGCTGGTCATCATCGCCCTGCTGCTGCACCGCCCCTGCGAGCACGCGGCGCACGCCGCGGGGCACGCACTGAAACATTTTGGCAAGGCCGCGTGGGACGCCATTTTCCCCGCCAAAAGCAAGCCCGGCGGGAAGCACGGCTGAGGCGCGGCATTGAAAAGTTTCGTCCACGAACTTTGTAGCGCGCAAAGCTTGCCGAATGGGTCCCCAGCGCAGGAGTGCGCGTCGCCACGAAATCCCTGGCGGAGTCCAACGCCTCCGCTGAGGACAGCGGACTCTACAATTGTCAGGTCGCTCTTTTCTCCAAGCGGTGCAATGGGATTTGCGCCTTGCAATTTCACTCGTGCGGGGTACTCTCCCGGAGAGAAATCGCCTCGCCCTTTCAGAGGCAAAAACCATTGCTATGTTCACGAGGGAGACAACATGAATGGCGCAATCCGCATCGCCATCGCCGTGGCGGGGACGGTTGGCGTCGGCTATTTCCCCGCGAAATATGCGGTCAACAAGTTCGGAAACTACAATCCCCCGCACTATCATTTTCCCAACTACAATGATAATCCGCTGCTGAATGGCACGTTTGCCAGCGGCACGCTGGGCGGAAGCGCCGCCTACAATTTGCTCCACGATCCCGCGCTGAGCGGCACGGGGCTTTTTACCGGCACCAGCCTGCTATCCGGCACGGGTTTCCTCAGCGGCACCCGCCACCACATCAATTGGCAGGATTTGCTCCCTCCCACGACATCCGGCACCGGGGAATCGCCGCTGCCAACCACTGGCACAAATGGCGCAAATGGCGCGGATATCACCGGCATCGGCGGGCAGGGATCGATGCCATGGGATTCGACGCTCGCCCCATTCCAATCCGGCAGCGCTTCCATCGACCCCTATCTCACTCCCAGCGGCACCGCCGCCGAAAACAGCAGCGGCACGGACAGCGACAGCAAGCGCGCCGGGAGGGAGTTCGACAAACCGCGGGGGGAATAGAGCCGTTTGCGCGGAGCCCGGCCACGCGCCCCGGCCTTGTAAAATGATGTGTTACTTTGCATAACACGTTCCCGCGCGTCGCGTTGCAGGGGGGCTGTTTGACACCCGGAAATCCGCCGTTTTGATCCGTTCAGCGGTGTAAACGCATCGTCTACATCCATGCTTGACAATGAAGTATAATAAAATTATGTATAAGGCATGATTACTTGGACCAAAGAACAGGTTCAAAACCTTCGCAAGGCCTGCTACGCGCATCGTGACGATGCTTTTGTCGAGGAGAAGTTGATGGAACTCAACATCCACCTGAACCACTACGAAAAGGCTTTCCAGGCACAGGTGAAAAGCAGGGAATGGAAGGAAGTGGAACGGCTCGCCTCGGAAATGAGCGGGTTGGTCCCCGCGGTGTAAGCCGCGGCTTTCCCCCCGATCCTGCTTCCGTAGCGGACATGCGCGGTCGCATTTGCGCGTCGGCACGCTTTTTCCTTGCGCGAATTTTTTTCCACGCCAATAGTTCCCACAGCCGCCATTATTGGCGCTTTTTTTGACGGAAGAGGGGGTATAGCTCAGTTGGTAGAGCGCTTCGTTCGCAATGAAGAGGCCAGGGGTTCGAATCCCCTTACCTCCACTCCGTCAGGCTGAAACGCGTCCACGCCCGGCATTTCATGACCCCATGATAAACCTAGTGCGATTTTTTCTCCCACGGCGACTGCGGCTTTCCGCGGTATGCGCGGTCGCGTTGCTGGCATGCGGTTGCGGGCGCTCCGGCAGCCACGACCCCGTGGGGGCGATGAATACATTTTTCACCCAGATTTCCCAGCAGCACTACCAGCAGGCTTACGAGGATTCCTCGCCCCTCCTGCAGGAGCAAATCAGCGGGCGGGGCTTTGAGGCGCTTGCGCGCGACTTCGGCCTGAACTCGTTCAATTCCTGCAAATGGAAGCTCGTTTCCAGCACGGCGAAGGAAGCGCACCTGGACGGCGATTTCTTCACCGGAAATCCCCAGCCCACCAAGCTCCATGCCACGCTCCTTTGGGAAGCGGGTGCGTGGAGGTTGTATTCCCTGCAAATCCCGATGCCAGACAATCCATCCAGGTTGTTCGACATTTTCGCGCGCTTCACAAACGGCCCCGGGTTCAACGACGCATTCACCCGCAGGCTGCCCACCGACGACGAGATTCGCAAGCTCGTGTCGGAGACCATCCTGAAATTCAACGAATCGTTGCACCAAAGGGATTTCCATTCTTTTTACCTCTACACCTCCGCGCTCTGGCAATCCCGCATGGCGGAGGAACAGGTCGCGCGCGCCTTCAAGCCGTACATCGACAGTCACACGACGCTTGATGCCGTGAAGGACGCGAAGATCATTTTTGACGAACCGCCGCGCATCAGCTCCGATGGATACCTGATCGTAAACGGGTACTATCCCACCCAGCCGCGCGTGGTTTTCAAATTTCAGTACGTTTTTGAATTGCCGAAGTGGAAAATCATCGGCATCCAGCTCAGCATCGAACCGTGATTTTTCAGGCGCGGTCTTTCAGCACCGCGGCCACGGCCTTCACGGATGCGGCGTCCGCGACGGAAAGGACATCGGCGCCCTTGCGGATGCGCCCGACCATCCCCGCCAGCACCGCGCCCGGTCCGAGCTCGATGAATTGCTCGATCTGCTCGCGGTCGATGAGATATTCGATCGACTGCGCCCAGCGCACCGTGCCGGTGACCTGCTCGCGCAGGGTCTCGCGGATGCGCGCGGGCTCGCGCACGGGTTGCGCGTCGATGTTGCAGACCACGGGGAATTTCGGCTCGTGGAAGGATTGTTTCTCCAGCTCCGCGCCGAGTTTCACGTAAGCGGATTGCATCAGGCGGGAATGATACGCCCCGGCCACGTTGAGCGGCGCGGCGCGGCGGATGCCGCGGTCCTTCGAGAGCGAAATCGCGAGCATCACTTTCGCCGTCTCCCCCGAAATGACCACCTGGCCCGGCGTGTTCAGGTTTGAAACGTCCACATCCGTCTCGGCGGCAAGGGCGCGCACCACGCTCTCCTCCGCGCCGATCATCGCGGCCATCGCGCCAGTGGTGGCTTCGCACGCCTCCTGCATGTAACGGCTGCGCGCGTCGACGAGGCGCAGGCCCGTTTCAAAATCGTATGTGCCCGCGGCGGCATGCGCGGTGAATTCGCCGAGCGAGAGCCCCGCCGCGGCGGCAATGGCAAAATCCCCCAGCTCCTCGCGCAAAGCCGTGAGGCAGGCGATGCCGTGGACATAAAGCGCGGGCTGGCAATTCGCGGTCTGCGTCAATTCCGTGTCCGGCCCCTCGAACATGATGCGACTCAAATCGCGTCCCAGGATTTCATCGGCCTGGCGGACGAGCGCCGCCACGGAAGGATAGGCTGCCGCGAGATCCTTGCCCATCCCCACGACTTGCGCGCCCTGGCCCGCGAAAAGGAGTGCTGTTTTTTTGGTCATAACAAATTGAGTTTAGCGATGCGTTGCGCACTCTGCTCAAGCAAATTCGCCGCATTGCGCACCGATTCCTCCAGCGCGAGCGGCTGCTCGCTGAGCGGGAGCGCCGCATCGAAAACCCCGCTCCAATCCACATCGGGCGAAATATGCCCGGCGATGGCCACCACCCGCTTGCGATGTTTGCGCGCGAGTTTTGCAACGCCGAGCGGCGCCTTGCCTTCGAGCGTTTGCGAATCGAGGCTTCCTTCCGCTGTGACCATGAGATCGGCCCCGGCAATCGCCGTTTCCAAATCCAGACAACCCGCGACCACCTCGAACCCCGGGCGGATTTGCGCCTCGCAAAATGTGAGCAAACCGAAACCG
>DASZPK010000215.1:0-5304 GCA_035550335.1 Chthoniobacteraceae bacterium
CTCCGACCCGGGCCTCATCACGCGCGTGCAACTCGCCGGCGCGAAGCTCAAGCGCGCGCTGAAAAACATCGCTTCGCCAAAAATCGGCAACGTGCGCGGCCTCGGCCTGATGGTGGGCGCCGAACTCATCTCCGCGGATGGCTCACCCGATGGCGCGACCGCCGGTAAAATCATCAAGCGCGGCCTGCGCGACGGCTTGATCCTGCTGGGCGGATCGCCGCACGGAAATGTGCTTTCATTCACCCCGCCCTACGCGATTTCAGACGAGGAGATCGCCTTCGCGGCGCTCAAGCTTCAGGAATATTTGACTTCCTTGCCGGGCTCCATCTCGTAATCGAGCGCGAGCCGCTCGATCGTATTCGGCTTGATGATTTCCTCGGTGAATTTCAGATAAATCGGGTCATCGAGACAAAGCGCGAGTTTGTCCATTGATTCGCAATCGACCGCGATAAAAAACGGCCATTCGGCGGCGGGATTGATTTTCTTGCCGCATTTCACGCTGAGGGCCTCGGGAATTTTGAGGAGCATCATCCGGGTGCTCATCATCATCGTCTCGATTTTGTCGTTGTTGACCTCGGGCTTGAGCTTGAACAGGACGATGTGGTGGACCATGGAACCGGTAATTTCTAGGAGGTCATTAAAAATGAAGCAAGTAATATTCCTTTTTCGCGGGTGAATGCACTTTCAGGAGAGCGCGATCCGGCGCGCGAAAATCATTCGTGATTGCCGGGATCAGCGGACTTGCATTTTGCAATGCCTTCCAGTGCGGCTTCATGCAATTTGCATGATTCCAAGCACCTGTGAGCGATATTCACGTTTGCATAACTAGTTGACGTCCTGAGGCTTATGAAATACCGCGGCTCGCTGGCACGCCGCGCGCTAAGGAAGAGTGAAAATGCGGAAACAGATTCTACTTGGCTTGCTGCCGTTGTTCGTTTTGCTGCTCGCCATCGGCATTTGCGCAGTCGCGCTTTTCACGAAGCTCGGCGGGGCCATCGACGTGATTCTCAAGGAGAATTACGAGAGCATCCTGGCGGCGCAGCAGATGAAGGAATCCGCTGAGCGCATGGACTCGGCGCTCTTTTTCACGCTGGCCGGCGAGCAGGACCGCGCAAAGAAGATGTATGACGAAAACCTGCCGATCTTCGAAGAGAACCTGAAGATCGAGAACGGCAACATCACGATCCATCCTTACGAGGACGAATACGCCGCGCAGTTGACACAACTCCACAAAGAGTATGTGGCCATGGCAAACCAGTATCTCGCCACCACCGACCTCGACGCACGGCGCCAGATGTATTTCAGCCAGATGCTGCCGAAGTTCACGGCCGTCAAGGACATGGCGCAAAAGATCCTGAAACTCAATCAGGATAACATGGTAAAGGCCAACGCCGAAGCGCAGACGCTGAGCCGCACCTCGACGATCTCCATGGCGGTCGGCATCCTCTGCGCCGCTGCGATTGCGCTGTTTTTTGCCTACCGCCTGCAGCGCGCGATCCTGAGCCCGATCAACGCCCTCACCGCCTCCGCGAAGGAACTCGGCGAAGGCAACCTCGACCAGGTGGTGCCGGTGCAGTCGCAGGATGAACTCGGCCATCTCGCCGACGCGTTCAACAAAATGGCCACCAAGCTGCGTGCCTACCGCCAGGTGACCAGCGATGAAATCCTGCAGGCGCGGCAGATGACGGAGATCACCTTCTCCGCCTTCCCCGACCCGATCATCGTGCTCGACGCAAACGGAGAGATCAATTTCAAGAACCCCTCGGCGGAGCGCCTGCTGCTGAAGTTGAAGCTCGATGACCACCTGCCTGAGCAGATCGACGCGCAGACAAAGGCGGTGCTCTCGAAAGGCGAGGATTACATACCGGCCAGTTTCTCGAACGCGATCTGCGTGCGGCCGGATGACAAGGAGACCTTCTTCCTGCCCCGCATCATCGGCATCCGCGGCGATAAGGGAACGGTCTTCGGCGCGGCGGTGGTCCTGCAAAACGTGACGCGCCTGCGCCTGATGGACGACGTGAAAAACAGCCTCGTCTCGACCGTGAGCCATGAATTGAAAACCCCGCTCACCAGCGTGCGCATGGCCCTGCACCTGCTCCTCGAGGAAACCATCGGCGGGCTGAACCCGAAGCAGACCGAATTGCTGGTGGCCGCGCGCGAGGATTCCGAGCGGTTGCTCACGATGATCAACGACCTGCTCGACCTCGCCCGCCTCGAATCCGGCGAATCGAAGATGCAGATCGAGCAGAAATCCCCTGCGCGCCTCGTGCAGGAGGCGGTGAACGACTCGAAGGATTTCGCCGAGACGCACGGCGTAAAGCTCGCGACCGACATCGACGAATCGCTCCCCGAAGTGGGCGTGGAGGAGCGCCAGATCGCGCACGTTTTTTCCAATTTCATCTCGAATGCCGCGAAACATTCCCCGCGCGGGGAGCAGATCGTCGTGCAGGCGAAAAAGCACGAGGGCGGGGTGCGGTTTGCCGTGATCGACAAGGGGCCCGGCATCTCGCAGCAGAACCAGCAACGGGTGTTTGACAAATTTTTCCGCGTGGCGGGCGGTGACCGCAACGGCGGCGCGGGCCTCGGGCTTTCCATCGCGCGCGAGATCGTGCATGCGCACCACGGCAGCGTGGGCGTGAAAAGCAAGCCCGGCGAAGGCAGCGAGTTTTTCTTCATCCTCCCGGAATTTCAAAAGGAGAACGGAAAATGAACGCAAAAATCCTCATTGTGGACGACGAGTCGAATGTGCGGCTGATGTACCGCTCCGCCCTGGACGGCGCAGGCTACGAGATATACGAGGCCGATTCCGGCGCGAAGGCGCTTGACGAATGCATGGCGCGCCGGCACGACGTGGGCATCCTCGACTTGCGCATGCCAGGCGGCATGGACGGCCTCGAATTGCTCCGCCAGATGCAGGAGTTGAACATCCGCACGCCGGTGGTCTTCATCACTGCCTTCGCGGACGTGCCGAACGCGGTGAACGCGATGAAGCTCGGCGCCATCGATTTTCTGCAAAAACCGATCCTGCCGGCCCAGCTCCGCGAGATCGTGAAGGACATTCTTGTGCGCCACGAGCCGCAGGACAAACCGGACGAGACGCACGACTTCGATTACTACCTGCGCTGCGCAAAACGGGCGATCAACCTCCGCGATTTCGCAGCGGCCAAGCGCGATCTCATCAAGGCGCTCGAACTTAACCCGAACTCGCCGCACGCCTTCAACCTCGTCGGCGTGATGCTCGAAATGCGCGAGGAATACGAGCAGGCGAAGAAGTATTACGGGCAGGCGATCAAGCTCAACAAAAATTTCGAACCGGCGCAGCAAAACATGCGCCGGCTGTTCGAACTGTTCCGCTTCGGCTCCAGCAAGGAACCGATCAACACGGACAGCAAATAACCAACCAACAACCACCAACCAAAATGACTGACCTCTGGTACATCCTGGCAACCTTCGGGTTCTTTGGACTCATGCTGCTCTTCGTATGGGCATGTGACAAAGTTTAACAATCAAACAAGGGCAACAAAAATGACTGACACCATCGTAGGAATCATCTCGCTGGGCCTGATCGTCTATCTGCTTTTCACGATCATCCGCCCCGAAAAATTTTAATACACAACACACATGAACGCACACGGTTGGATCCAACTATTCATCTATCTCGCGGGGCTGCTGCTCATCACCAAGCCGCTCGGCACCTACTTTTATCAAGTCCTCAACGCCGACGGGAAAACATTCCTCGACCCGGTGGTCAAGCCGTTCGAGAAATTGACCTACAAACTCCTCGGCGTGGACCCGAAAAAGGAACAGGACTGGAAGCGCTACACGGTGGCGATGCTCATCTTCAGCATGCTGACGATGCTGTTCACCTACGGCATCCTGCGTTTGCAGGACAAGCTGCCGCTGCAAACGCTGTTGAATCCGCAGGGTCAGCCGGCCGTATCCGAGCACCTCGCTTTCAACACTGCGGCGAGCTTCGTGACCAATACGAACTGGCAGAGCTACGGCGGAGAGAGCACGATGTCCTATCTCTCGCAAATGCTGGCGCTGGTGATTCACAACTTCTTCTCGCCGGCGGTCGGGATTGCGGTCGCGGCGGTGCTGGTGCGCGGTATCGCACGCAAGGAGGCGAGCACGCTCGGCAATTTCTGGGTGGACTTGGTGCGCATCACGTACTACGTCTCGCTCCCGGTGTGCCTGGTGGTGGCTGTTGTGCTGATGGCGATGGGCGTGCCGCAGAATTTCAAACCTTATGACAAGGAAAAATTCTCCGACCCTTTCACGACGCAGGTGGTGAAAAACGATGCCAGCGGCAACCCGGAAGTGGACTCGAGGGGAGCACAGGTGCTGGTGGACCAACCGATTACTACAGGGACGATCGCCCAAGGGCCGATCGCCTCGCAGATTGCCATCAAGATGATGGGCACCAATGGCGGCGGCTACATGAACACCAATGGGGCGCACCCCTTCGAGAACCCGTCGGGGCTTTGCGATCTGTTCCAGATGATCTACTTCATCGCGATCTCGGCCGCGCTGGTCTATTACCTCGGCCTGATGGTGAACAACCGGGGCCACGGCTGGGCCGTGTGGATCGCCATGTTCGTCATGTTGCTTCCGGGCATCCTCGCCTGCTGGCATTACGAGGCGATGGGCAACCCGACGATCTCCGCGCTCGGCATCAATCCCGCCGATGGAAACATGGAAGGAAAGGAAGTCCGCTTTGGCGTGTTCAACTCCGCCCTTTGGGCTTCCACCACCACGGCGACCGGCTGCGGCGCGGTGAACTCGATGCACGACAGCTTCACGCCCATCGGCGGCCTGGTGCCGTTGTTTAACATCCAGCTCGGCGAAGTGGTCTTCGGCGGCGTCGGCTCGGGGCTTTACGGCATCCTGGTCTATATCGCGGTCACGGTCTTCATCGCGGGCCTGATGATCGGGCGAACGCCGGAATATCTCGGCAAAAAGGTGCAGGCTTACGAGGTGAAGATGGCGAGCTTCTATCTGCTCATCTTCGCCGGTGTGATCCTGGGCTTCACCGCCTGGGGTGTGCTCAGCAACTGGGGCCCGGTCTCGGGCGGCGCGCCTTCCAACGGCACGAACAACAACGGCGTCCACGGCTTCAGCGAAATCCTTTACGCTTACAGCGAGGCCGCGGGCAACAACGGCAGCGCCTTCGCGGGATTGACCGCCAACGCCCCGTGGTACGACACCACGCTGGGCATTGCGATCCTCTTCGGCCGTTACGCGATGATGATCCCCGTGCTGGCCATCGCCGGCTCGCTGGTGCGCAAGAAGGCGTCGCCGCCG
>DASZPK010000216.1:0-2641 GCA_035550335.1 Chthoniobacteraceae bacterium
GGGGGTGGCAATCCGAACGGCGACACAGGCGGCGCCCCCGCGCGTCCCGCCATGCAGGGATCGCCTGAATCCCAGGCCCTCAGCGCAGCCGTCCAATCCGACGCGACCTCCGACAATGACCTCAAGGCCAAGATGGACGCCGTCCGCGCCGCTCGCAAAAAAGCCGAGGACGAGCTCGCCTCCGCGCGGGCCGATTTGCAAAAAGTCCTCACGGTGCGCCAGGAGGCCATCCTCCTGAACATGGGCATCCTGAACTGAATTTTTCGAGACGATCGAAAAAATGACCCCGATCCGCTCACGGGCCAGCTTGGGCACGTATGTTATCGTCCTTTGCTTTGCGGCTTTTTTCGCCGCGCTCAGCGCCATTTTCCTCGTCAAGGGCGGGGACGCCAAGCCCCTGCTGCTGGTGCTCGGCGTTTTCGCCTTCCTGTTCATTAACATCGCGATGATCCGCTTCGAGTGCACCGAGGCGCTGGTCACTTACGACAGCCTGCTCAAGCACCAGCACATCCGCATCGAGGACATCACTGGCGTAGTCATCGGCCCGATCGACCTCGGGAAACGTTCCCCGCAGTTCATCCTCAACACTGTGGGCGGGCGCGTCGTCCTTTTCCTGCGCTCCCTGCGGCTGGCGGATGTCCAGCGGTTTGCCGCGTATCTCATGGAGCGGGGCATCCCGATCAGCATCGAGCAGGACTTCATGTCGAAGCGTATGGCGGCGCAAATCCTGCCCGGCCACACGACGCAAGCCTGACGCAAAAGGACTGAAAAGACGGAAAAGACAGAAATGAGGGCGGGTAGAACGTGCACCCGGAGGCTACAGAGTTAACTTTTCTTAACAAAAAATCCCTTGGGGCTAAATCAAAGTTTAATAATGCCAGTGTAGATTCTTTCGCAGATGTCGTGGAGTCGGCGCAGAAAACCGTCACCTCCGCGCGAAAAGGCAAACCATTAAAAACAAACCAATGAATATCAAAAAAATCAGCATGATCACGGCCGCCGCGGCGGCCATCGCATTGACGGGGGCGCAGTTGCAAGCCCAGGACACGACGCAGGCCGCGCCTGCCCAGGCACCGGCCACCGGTGGCGGCGGGCCAGGAGGAAACGGAAACGGCGGCGGACGCGGAGGCCGGGGCGGCTTCGGCCCGGGGGGAGGAGCCGCGTTCTTCCAGAACATGATCAAGACCCAACTCAAGGCGACTGACGACGAGTGGGCGGTGATCCAGCCCTTGCTGCAAAAGGTGCAGGACGCGCAGAATGCCGTCCGCGAGAACAGCCAGCGCGGCGGCTTTGGCGGCATGGGCGGACGTCGCGGCGGCGGAGGCGGAGCGGGCGGCGCTCCAGGCGGGAATGCTCCTGCCGCAACGACCGGCGGTGGCGGCCCTGGCGGCCCTGGCGGCCCCGGCGGCGGACAGGCCCAAGGCTCTCCGGAAGAGCAGGCACTCGTGGCCGCGATCCAATCCGACGCGACTTCGAACGACGACCTGAAGGCGAAGCTGCAGGCCCTGCGCGACGCGCGCAAGAAGGCCCAGGCGACCCTCGACGCGGCGCGTGCCGACCTGCAGAAGGTGCTGACGCTGCGCCAGGAAGCGATTCTGGTCAACATGGGCATCCTGGAGTAAATTCAAATCCCGCATCGCGTGACTGAGATCAGCCTCCCAACGACATCCGAACATCCGGGCCTCCTGGCGAAGATGATCGAGAGCAACCAGCTCTCGGTCATCGACGCCGGGGTGCTCGAGCGCGCCTGCGCGGCCGGCAAGGCGCAGGCAGAGACCGAGGAGCAGGTGCTCCAGTGGCTGGCCGGGGAATACAATCTCGGTTTCGCGTCGCTGGACGGCATGGAGCCCGACCGTGGGTTGCTCGGGAAGTTCCCGGCGCGTATTTTGTTGAAGGAGGAACTGCTCCCGATCCGGCAGGACAATGGCCATGTGCTCGTGGCCACCAGCAAGTTATTTGCGGAGCCGGGGCTGGACATCCTGAAGTCGTTCACGACGGCGGAGCTCAAGCCGGTGCTTGCGACGAGCGAGGCGCTCCAGCGGGAAATCAAGAAACACCTCGGCGTGGGCGCGGACACGCTGAACCTCCTCGAGCAGGAGGAAGGCTTCCAGGTCGTCTCGGACGAGCACATGGACGACGGGGACCTGGACAAGGCGGCGGAGGACGCGTCGATCATCCGGTTTGTGAACCAGATTTTGAGCGACGCGCTTTCGTTGCGCTCGTCGGACATCCACGTGGAGCCGTTCGAGCATGAATTGCGCATCCGTTACCGCATCGACGGCTTGCTGCAGGAGGTGCCGGTGCCGGCGCAGATCAAGCGGTTCCAGCCGGCGATCGTGTCGCGCATCAAGATTTTAAGCAATTTGAACATCGCGGAGAAACGCGTGCCGCAGGACGGGCGCATCAAGATCCGCGTGAAAAACAACGATGTCGACATCCGCGTGTCGGTGATCCCGATGCTCCACGGCGAGGCGGTGGTCATGCGTCTGCTGCGGCAAAGCACGGGCGTGCTCGGCCTCGAGGCGCTCGGGATGGTGGAGCGGGACCGGAAACTGTTCAACCGCATCCTCGACATGCCGCACGGGATCGCGCTTGTGACGGGCCCGACCGGCTCCGGCAAGACCACCACGCTTTACAGCGC
>DASZPK010000217.1:0-2081 GCA_035550335.1 Chthoniobacteraceae bacterium
ACCGAAATCGGATGGTCGGGGACCGGAGGCAGATGGGGCCAGGAACCAGCCTGCGAGGAAAAACACGGCGGCGAACACGAACACGAACGAAATGACTGCGGAAAAATATTCCATAAAGGAGGCGAAGTATTGAGTTCGATATAGTGGAGACGTGAAACGGCTGCGAACCGTTTTTTCAGCGACAGCAAAGAGATTCCTTGTCTTTTCCTTTTGCAGGCGCATATTGACCGTCCTCAGTTTTCATTTCGGGACGTGGCTCAGCTTGGTAGAGCACCTGCCTCGGGTGCAGGGGGTCGCGGGTTCAAATCCCGCCGTCCCGACCATTTTTCCCGCCGCGAGCATTTTTTTCGCAAGCGCGCAATGGAAGGCGCTCGAAAAAACTTTTGGTGATGCCGCTCAATTCCGCGCTGCCGCAGCGATGCGTGAAATGCAACGCCCCCACCGACGATCCGCAAAAGAAGCGGAATCTCTACTGGCACACCCCCATTATCTACATCACAATATTCATCGGCGGCATTCTTATTTACCTGATTCTGGCCCTCTGCCTTCGCAAGAAGGCCACGACTTATGTTTCGATTTGCCCCCAACACCGGGCCTCACGCCGGACCGTCATCCTGATCGCATGGCTGCTTTTCCTGGGCGGAATCGGGGCCTTCATCGCCGCAGCCAACGTCAACAACGACAAGATTGCGCCGGGGTTGGTGTTCGGCGGCATCGTCGCACTGCTGGCCGGCCTCATTTATGGAATCGGCTGGGGGAGGCTCATCTACGCAAACAAAATCACGACAGAGCACATGTGGATCGGCGGCTGCAAAAAAGAATTCCTGGCGAGTTTCCCGGAATGGACGGGGCCTAATAATTAACCGCCAGCTTGCGATTTCCTCATTCCCCGGATCGCCTCGATCCTCCGCGACACCGGCGGATGGGAATGATGCAGCGCGACCACCAGCGGGTGGGGCGCGGGGTTTGAGAGATTGCCGCGAGAGAGTTTTTTGAGGGCGTCGATCATGGCGCCGGCGTGCCGGGTGGTTTCCACCGCGAACCGGTCGGCGTCGAACTCATGCGCGCGCGTGAGGAAACCGAGCGCCACGGAGGTGATCTCGCTCAACGGCGAGAAGACCACCATGAACAAAGCCAGCCCGCACCACACCGAAACCTGCGTCACGCCAAAAGCCGCGTGCAACGCCGGGCTGCCCATGAAAAGCGACGCCAGAAAAAGGAACACGCCAATGTTCAGGATGCTGAGCAAAATATGCTGGATGACATGCCGGTGCTTGAAATGCCCGACTTCGTGCGCGAGCACGGCGACCAGCTCGTCGACCGTATGGTTGGCGATGAGCGTGTCGAAGAGCACGATCTTTTTCGTGGAGCCGAAGCCGGTGAAAAATGCGTTCGATTTCGTCGACCGCTTCGAACCGTCCATCACGAAAAGACCCGCGATCGGGAATTGGTTTGCGCGGCCATATTCCAGGATGGCCCTGCGCAACTCGCCTTCCTCGAGCGGCGTGAATTTGTTAAACATCGGCAGGATGATCGCGGGCGCCGCATAAGCCATCACCAGCATGAATGTGGAAACCGTCGCCCACACGTAAATCCACGCGTGCGGCCCCGCATGCTGGAAGAGCGCAAGCACGGCTGTCAGCACCGGGGCGCCCAGCACGATTGAAAGCGCCAGCCCCTTGACCCGGTCGCCGATGTAAACCCGCGCCGTCGTCTTGTTGAACCCAAATCTCTGCTCGATGCCGAAGGTCTCGTAAACATCGAACGGAATCGAAAGCAATCCCCTCCCCGCCCCGAGCGCCGCGATGTACACCAGCCCGGTTGGCACCACGCCCCAATGGAGCGCCCGCACTGCGCGGTCCAGATATTCAAACCCGCCCGCGAACCAAAACACGACCAGCACGAGCAGGCCAAAAGTCGAGTCCACGATCCCAAAGCGCGTCCTGGCCGCTGTGTATTCCCGCAGCTTCCGGTACCCCTCCGCATCGTAATAATCCTTGAACGCATCCGGCATCGCCGCGCCCAATGATTTCAGGTTCAGCCACGCGGCCGTCGTATCGAGCGCGTGCAGCGCGACAAGG
>DASZPK010000218.1:0-5065 GCA_035550335.1 Chthoniobacteraceae bacterium
GGCCGATCCTTCCCGGATAAGCGGTCTTTCGCTGAACGGGATTCCAAATTGCCGCCGGTGTCGGTATGGGTGCCGGGGGCATCACTATGGAAATCCACGTGATTATCTCCCCCCGAGTCCGTATGGTCGTCAGTATGGCTCATGCTATCGCTGTGAATGTCCATGGGCTTAACTTTTCCGGATAGGCGACCTTCCGCCGGACGTGGTTCCATGCCGAAGGCGGCGACGCTCCTGCCGCGCGAGGCGAGCCATGCGACCAGGAAGGCGGAGACGCTGAAGGCGACCCGCCTCAGAAATGCGCGCTTGCCCATGCGCGCCTCGAATTCCGGTGTGGCCACGATGGGGCGCAGTTTGCCGATCTCCCACACCACGTCGTCCCCGCAATCCTCCAGCACGGCACGGCGCCGGGCGGAATCCGATGCGCGGCCCCCGATCCTGCTTCGCCGCCTCCAAATATAGATTGCCGCGAGCAAAACAAGCGCCGCACAGCAAATGAAAAGGGCAATCAAGGCGCTCATATTTATCACATGTCAAAGTGACCGTTAGCGTCGTTGTGGGGGGTCATATCATTATGGTTGCCGGCGCTATCCGAGTGGAAGTCGCTGTGATCGGTGTTGTCAGTATGAGGGTCGACTCCTGCCATGGTGTCAAAATGGCCTCCAGCCCCATCGGAGTGGTTGTCAGTATGGTCTGTATTGTCCCCGTGGGGGTATGAGATATCCTCGTGAGTGGCCTGGTCGTTGTGAGTGTCCATGGGACCGGCGTTTCGCGCGCCTTGGGCGGGTGGCTTCAAGCTCATGGCCGCCGCGCTGCGGCCACGCGACGCCAGCCACGCAACCGCGAATGCCGTGACGCTCAACACGGCCCGCTTCAAGAACATCCGCCTCCCCAACCGCGGCTCCAGTCCGCGTGGCTCCCCGGCGATGGAACGCGCCCGGCCCGCTTCCCACACCGCGTCGTCCCCGCAATCCTCCAGTACGGCGCGCCGCCGTGCGGAATCAGATGCGCGGCCCGCAATCCTGCTTCGCCGCCTCCCGATGAAAACCGTCGCGAGCAAAACAACTGCCGCGACGCCGCTGCATATGATTAAAAGTGTGTGCATGTTAGAAACATTGGATGGTTGCCGGGACCTGCCCGTTCATTTTCCGCCGTGGGCGGCGAGCCATTTTCGGGCGTCGGGGTTGCCGGCGGCGGCGGCTTTGCGGTACCAGGCTTTGGCGCCCGCCACGTCCTTCTCCTTGAGGCAAAGTTCGCCGAGGTGCTTCATGGCAAGGGCGTTGCCGGTGGCGGCGGCTTTTTCAAACCATGACGCGGCCTTGGCGTAATCCTTGGGCACGCCCTGGCCGTATTCGTAGAGGTAGCCGATGTTGCGCATGGCGCCGGGGTTGCCGCCATCGGCGGCGCGGAGGTACCAGTCCATGGCCTTGCGGTAATCCTTCGGGACGCCCCAGCCCTGCTCGTAGAAGTGGCCGAGGTTGTGCATGGCTGCGATGCTGCCGGCATCGGCGGCTTTGCGATACCATTGCATCGCTTTTGCATAATCTTTCGGCGCGCCCGAGCCGGAGCGGTAGAGGAAACCGAGGGTGTCCATGGCCTCGGGATCGCCGCTTTGCGCGCGGTAACTGGCGGCGGCATAGGCGCGGGTGTAATATTTTTTCGCGAGAGCGGGGTCCTTCGGGACGCCGCGGCCGTTTTCATACGCGTCGGCCAGCGCGGCAAAGCCCCACGGCGCGCCGGCGGCGGCTTCGCGGTGATACCAGCGGAGGGCGGCGGCATCGTCGCGCACCACGCCGCCGGAGCCATCGCGATACATGTCGCCGAGATGGTCCATGGCCTTGGTGTTGCCGGCGCGGGCGGATTTTTCGAGGAGCTGGCGGGCCTTGGCGAGATCGAGGGGAACGCCCGCGCCGTGCTGGTAATCGATGCCAAGCTGGTACATCGCTTTTGCGTCGCCGGCATCCTCGGCGGCGATGAGCTGGTCGGCGGACGGGCGGCTTGCGGTTGGGCCAGTGGCACAGGAGGAGAGCGCTGCTGCGGCGATGAGGCAGAGGAGCGATGGGGGGATTTTGGAGGGGTAATTTTTGGGTTTCATGGTGTTGGGATGGCCAGGATTATAAAACAATGTTTAAATATCCGTGCGAATGTGCAGGGAGCCGGGCGGGCGAACACGGAAGCGCACTTTTGAAAACGGCGCGCGCAAAAAAGAAAAACGGGGCGATCAATTCAACCGCCAAACAAGCTGCGCCACAGATGAACGTGGTGACACGCATGACAGACCTCCTGGCAGTTCAATCCAACCCGGGCGCCCGTAACCATCACGGAATAAAAAAAATCTGTCAAAGCTATTTGGAATCATGCCAGTTTCAAGCCATCCGCAAACAAAGCAAAAAAAGAATCGACGCGCCCGCGCGCCCGCGCGAGATAATACGCGCCACATGGCGACTGCGGACAAAAAGAAAGCGGCGGCGGCGATTTATGCCGTCGTGGGCTCCGATGAATCGGAGGTGAAGCGCGCGGCGAAGGAACTCGCCGACAAACTCACGCCGCCGGGCGCGGATGAGTTCGGCGTGGACATCATCGACGGACGGGCGGACAACGCCGACCAAGCCGCGACCCGCATCCACCAGGCGGTGGAGTCGCTGCTCACGCTCCCGTTTTTCGGCGGCGAGAAATTGGTGTGGCTCAAGAGCGCGAATTTCCTCGGGGACTCGGTCCTGGGGCGCGCGGCTTCGGTGCTGGAGGCGCTGGAGAAATTGGGCGGGACGCTCTCGGCGGGGTTGCCGGGGGACGTGAAATTCCTGCTCAGCGCGACGGAGATCGACAAGCGGCGCAGTTTTTTCAAAAGCTTGGGCAAGCTCGCGAAGGTCGAGATTTTCGACAAGCCGGACACCTCCCGCTCGGGGTGGGAGGAGGAGGCGATGCGCTTCGCGGCGGAGAAGGCGCGTGCGAAGGGGCTGGATTTCGACGCCGATGCGCTGGAGCTTTTTGCGCTGCTCACAGGGGGAGACAGCCGGCAGGTCGATAACGAATTGGACAAAATCGACCTCTACCTCGGCAAGGAGCGCCGGAACGTGCGCGCCGGGGATGTCCGGTTGCTCGTGCCGCTATCCAAGGCGGGGGTGATTTTCGAACTGGGCAACGCCCTCGCACAACGGGATGTGCGCCTCGGGCTGGAACTCACGGACCAATTGCTCGATCAGGGGGAGAGCGCGATTGGCATTTTGCTGGTGGCAATCGTGCCGACCGCCCGCAACCTGCTGGTGGTCAAGGACTTGATGCAACGCCACAAGCTCAGTAAGCCGCAAATGCCCTTCCACTTCACGGCAACCCTCAATCGCCTGCCCGAAAGTGCCGTCCAGCACCTGCCCCGAAAAAAAGACGGGACGGTCAACGGATACGCCTTGGGCATCGCCGCCTGCCATGCTCACCGGTTCCAACTGGCCGAATTGCCGGGTTTGCTGGAGGCCTGCCTGGATGCCAACGTGAAATTGGTCACATCGCAACTTGAAGAACGCGTGATACTTGGGGAGTTGGTCGCGAAATTTGCCACCCGCGCTTGAATCCTTTCACTGCACTGAAAGTAGACATTCTTATAAAAGCAGCCAGATGGTGATAAGATGTTAATAATTAGATTTTCTATCAAAAAATCTCTTGCATTCGAATTTTGAGTAAGCTATATGTTGCGGAGATTTCGAACAATTGTTCTGGGGGGAACAGCAGCCCTTCGCGGCCACTCGGTCGCGGGGGGCTGTACTTTTGTACGGCTACGCCGTCGTTTGATCGCCCATTGATTTCGCTGCCTTGGTAATCGCGCATGCATTTTCCCGCACTCAGTCCCGGCCAATGGCTGCTCGCCATCCTCGCCGGTGTGTGCGTCGGGCTCTCCAAGAGCGGGTTCACCGGCATCAGCATGCTCACGGTGCTGTTCATGGCCCGGGTTTTTCCCGCCTACGAATCGACCGGGGTCGTGCTGCCGCTGCTCATTTGCGGGGATGTCTTTGCCGTGGCCGCCTATCGCCGGCACGCAAAATGGAGCCATGTGCTGAAAATGCTGCCGCCCGCGTTCATGGGAATCGTGGCCGGGTACTGGCTCATGCCACACATCCCGCGGCAGGTCTTTGGGCCGGTGATCGGCTGGATCGTGCTGGCGATGGTGGCGATCCAATACGCGCGGCAGTTCCGCCCGGCCGCGTTTGAGGCGGCGCCGCAATCGCCGTGGTTTGCATGGATGATGGGCGCGTGGGCCGGCGTGACCACGATGATGGCCAACGCCGCGGGCCCGGTGATGTCGCTCTACCTGCTGGCCGTCAATCTCCCGAAATACGAGATCGTGGGCACCGGCGCGTGGTTTTTCCTGATAGTGAACATTGTAAAACTTCCATTCAGCGCGCGACTCGGGCTCATCAATGCCTCGTCCCTCTCCTTCAACCTGGCGCTGGCGCCGGCGGTGTTCGCGGGCATCGCCCTCGGGCGCGTGCTCATCCGGCATGTGCCGCAGAAAATCTTCGAGCAAATCCTGCTCCTCTCCGCGGCGGCGGCCTCGCTGCGGCTCGTGTGGGGTTGATCGGGCAGGACGCCGATGTTTTCGCTTCGCAGCCGCGCGCAAAAAATATAAAACGCCCGCCATGATTCTCACATCCCTCACCAAATACCGCGAGGCGGGCCTGCTGGTGCTGCGCGTGGCGCTCGGCATTGTGTTTGTTTACGCGTATGGCTGGCCGCACCTCTCGGAAGGATCTCACAAGTGGCGGGAGATGGGCCGCTCCATCGGCGCCTTGGGCATCCATTTTGCGCCGGTGCTCTGGGGTTTCGCGGCGGCGTTTTCCGAGAGTGTGGGTGCGGTGCTGTTCGCGCTCGGCTTCCTGTTCCGCCCGGCGTGCATGCTGCTGGCGTTCACCATGTTTGTCGCGGCGCTTTCGCAAATGAAAGGCGGGATCGCCGAGTTCTCCCACCCGCTGGAATTGTGCATCCTCTTTTTCTCGATGATCTTCATCGGCCCCGGGAAATACAGCGTGGATAAAAATTAAGCGCGTTTGCGAATTAATCCTTGCGCATCGCGGCAATG
>DASZPK010000219.1:0-9632 GCA_035550335.1 Chthoniobacteraceae bacterium
AGCACCTCGTCGTTCTTCGTGTCGGCGATGATCGGCGCGCTGCACATGTTGCCCACGTGGTTCGGGCCGCCGGTCTCGTCGAGAATCAGGTTCCAATCGACCCAACCCACCGCCCACTTGTTTAAATCCTGTATGATCGAGCGCGCGTAGCGTTCGCCGAGCGGCCATTCGCCGGTGTGCGGGCCGCCCTCCTGGCACCCCTCGGTGAAGAGGAGCTTTTTGTCCGGCCACGCGTCATGGTGAAACTGCACGTTCTCGAATTTATCGTGCACGTACCAATGGAAGCCCGTGCCCCAGATGTATTTCGACGCCTCGGGATCGCTGTAGGCCACGCTCGCGCGGTAAACGAGCAGGTCGCGATTGTGGTCCCAGATGATGATCTTCACATGCCCGAGCCCGGCGCGCTCGAAAGCCGGCCCGAGGTGATCGCGCACGAAATCGCGCTCCTCCTGCGCGTTGTAAATGCACGAGTCCCACGTCTGCGTCGCCATCGGCTCGTTCTGCACCGTCACGCCCCAGATTTTCACGCCCGCCTTCTCGTATTCGCGGATGTAGCGCACGTAATACTCGGCCCACGCCGCGCGGTATTCCGGCTTCAATTTCCCGCCCTTGTTCATCATGCCGGTGGTCTTCATCCACGCCGGCGGACTCCACGGCGAGGAGAATAATTTGAACTCCCGCCCCGTGAGCGCGCGCGCCGCCTGGATCATCGGGATCAACGCCTTCCTGTCGCGCTTGATCGAAAACTGCTTCAGCTTCACATCGCCCGATTTTTCCGTGTAGGCGTAATTGCCGAGCGAAAAATCGCAGCTATTGATGTGCGAGCGGCAGAGTGTGTAGCCGTTGCCGCCGCTGCGGTCGAAATACGCCTTCATGACCCTGCGCTGGTTTTTCGTGCTCAGCTTGCGCAGCGTCACCGCCGCCGATTCCGTGAACGCCCCGCCGAATCCCTCGACGGTCTGGAAATTGACCTTCGGGTCGATGAACACCGCGGGCAATTCCGTGTCGTTCGTGCCGGTCTTCGCGCGAAGGGCGGGCTTTTCGGCAAGGCGATCCGCGCTGTCGCGGTGCGTGAGGATGTGTCGGATGGAGGGGAGTTTCATAGGGGAATGATGCTGGATTCTTGATTCTGGATACTGGATGGGACCTGCGGGGTCGATGCCTTTATCCAGCATCCAGTATCCGGCATCCAGCATCTTTTTAATAAAATCAGTGTTTCGATCCCGTCGTCGTAATGCCCTGGATAAACGTCTTCTGCGTGAGGAAAAACAGCACCATCACCGGCAGCACCACGAGCGTCGTTGCGGCCATCAACTGGTTCCAGGGCG
This sequence comes from Chthoniobacteraceae bacterium, assembly GCA_035550335.1. GTDB lineage: Bacteria > Verrucomicrobiota > Verrucomicrobiia > Chthoniobacterales > Chthoniobacteraceae > DASZPK01. The sequence goes on from DASZPK010000219.1 coordinate 1,329, forward strand.
TGCCTCCCTGCTGGCTCTCGAAGCTCTGCAGGCCGAGCGCGAGCGTGAAACTTTTCTGGCGCGTGAGATAAATCAGCGGAGCGAGGAAATCGTTCCACGTCGCCATGAATTGGAACAGTGCCACCACCAGCACCGCCGGCTTGCTCAGCGGCAGGATGATGCGCAGGAAAATTTGCAGGTCGCTGCAGCCATCGATGCGCGCCGCCTCGGAGATGTCCTTCGGCAGCGTGAGGAAAAACTGCCGCAGCAGGAAAACGTTGAACGCCCCCGCCATGAACGCCGGCGCCCAGAGCGGACGGAACGTGCCGATCCACCCGAGGTGTTTAAACAAGATGAACGACGAAATCATGATCACGGGAAAGGGGATCATCATCGTCGAGAGCAGCACCGTGAAAACTTTGTCGCGACCCTTCCACTCGATGCGTGAGAAGCCGTAAGCCGCGAGCGTGCTGCTCGCCACGGTCCCCGCCACCGTCATCGCGCAGAGGAAAAGCGAGTTGCGCGCGTAGATCCAGAAATAGCGCATCCGCGCGATCGCATCGCCGTAATTGTCCCAACGCAAATGGCTCGGCATCCATTTTCCCGACATCGTCTCCTCGAGCGGCATCAGCGAGGTGAGCACCAGCCAGATGAACGGCGCGATGAAAACCAGCGTCCCGAGGATCAGCGGCACGAGCGTGGTCCAGCGGCGGAAATGTTTGGGATGGGTGTCGGCAGCCATGTTATTTGCCCGCGTAGTAGATGTGCCGCCTCGAAATGCGCGTTGCCAGCAGCGTGAGGAAAAGGATGATGAGGAAAAGCATCACCCCGATCGCGCAGGCATAGCCCGTGTTCGACCAGTCAAACGCATTGTGGTAAAGGTAGGTCGAGATGAAGAGCAGCGAGCGCTCCGGCCCGTCCTGCCCCTCGGCCATCACGTAGGGGACCGCGAACACCTGGAGCGAGCCGATCAGCGACATGATCACGTTGAAATAAATCACCGGCGAAATCATCGGGAGCGTGATGTGCCAGGTCTTCTGCCGGAAATTCGCGCCGTCGATGTCGGCGGATTCGTAGAAATGCCGCGGTACATCCTGCAGCGCGGCGAGATAAATCACCATCGCGTTGCCCGAGCCCCAGAGGCCGGTGAAGATGAGGCCCCACTTCGCATAGCGTGCGTCCTGCAGCCAGTTTGGCGCGGCGAGATGTGTGCCGCAGAGGGCGTTGATCGCGTGCAGCACCGGCGCGAGCACATGGTTCAACGGCCCGAGATTCCCGTTCAGCATCCACTCCCACAGCACCGCGAGCGACACCACGGGCACCAGCGACGGCAGGAAAAAGAGCGTGCGAAAAATCCCGCGGCACGGGATGTCGAAGCTCAGCAGGATCGCCAGCGAGAGCGAGACCATGAACCCGAGCGGGATGGAAATTGCCGCGAAGAAAAACGTGTTGCCGAGGGCCTTCCAGAAAACATCGTCCGTGAGCAGGTCGTGGTAATTCATCCCGCCGACATACACCGCCGGCGAGAGCAGCGAATAATCGCATAGCGAAAGTATCAGCGAGCTCACCACCGGGTAGACCATGAATATCAAAAAGCCGGCGATCCACGGACTGATGAACAGAAGCCCGATGCGCAGATTGCGTTTTTCCTGGGTCGTCATTACTGGTTGCTCCACTTCGCGGGAAGTTCCTTCGAGAGCCGCTCCCACCGCTCCTCGCGCTGGTCAAAAGTTTTTTGCTGGTGCATCTCCACGGAATTCAGCGCATCGGCCGCGGAGATTTTCCCGTCCCAGATTTTGCTGATGCCGTCCCGCAGGTTGCTGTTGTATTCCACCCAGGTCGAGAGGCGCGGCGCGTAGCGGGCGTCGGGGCTTTTCGCGAGGTCGAGGAAGACCTTGATGTAAGGGTTCGGGTGGTCGCGGAAAAACTCCGGGCTGCAATCCTTCAGCGGCGTGAATTGCTCCTTGCCCATGCACATTTTTTCCATCGGCTTTTGCTGGTTGAGATATTTGAGGAACTCGAATGCCTCCTTCGGGTGCTTCGCCCCGTTCGGGATCGCGATCACGTCGGTCTCGACAATCGCCACGTTGTGGAGACGCGATGGGTCTTCCGCCGGAAACGCCGCGGCGCCCCATTCGAAATCCTTCGGCGCATAGAGCTCGATGTATTTGCTGATCCACGGCCCCTGCAACTCCATCGCCACGCGCCCGCTGAGAAACGGGTTCGCCGACGACGCAAAATTGCCGAAGCCATCGCGGAACGCGATGAGCGAGTCCGCGCCGTAACGCTTCGGGTACGATGCGACCCACTCGTAGGCCGCGATGTTTTGCGGCGCGTTGGCCGTGATCGACTTGTCGCCGTCCCACAAGCTCCCGCCGAACCAATACCCGTACATCGTGCAATACCAATTCGGCTCCAGCGGCAGGAAGCCCATCCGCTCCAGGCTGCCGTCGGGCCCGCGCTTCTCAAGCTTCTTGTTGAACTCCTCCAGCTCCGCGATCGAGCGTGGCGGCTGGTCGGGATTGAGCCCCGCCTCGCGGAAAAGTTTTTTGTTCCAAATCAGCGCGATGCTCGCGGAGGAGGAGGGGAGCGCCCAGAGGTGGTCGCGGTGGCAGCAGAGCTGCCAGAAGACATCAATGTAATTCTCGCGTTTGACATTGTTGTCGGCCGCCAGCTTGTCGAGCGGCATCAGTGCGTTGTTCTCGGCGTAAACGGGCACCATATTCGACCAGAGCCCCACGAGGTCGGGCGGCACGCCTCCCGCCGTCGAGAGCATGAGCTTGTTGTCGATCTGGCTCACGCTCATGAAATCCACAAAAATGCGGTCCTGGCTCGCGTTGAAATCGTCCACCACCGCGCGGATTGCATCCGCCTGGTAGCCGGTCTGTTTTTCCCAGTAAGTCACCACCACGCGTCCCTGCGCGGCAGGGTTCTCCTTCCCGCAGCCCGCCAAAGCCAAGGCGAGCAGCGGCCCCCAAAAAACCAAAAAAGATGCGCGGAGAAATTTCGTCATCTGTCGTGACGAAAAATAGTATAGCGGAAGACAACCGCAGCAAGCCGAAATGGCCGCCGCAAGGAACTGGAACGCAGACTCGCGGTGACAAAAATTATTTGAGCGTCGCGTGGAACATCACGTCGAGCTTCGGATCGTCCGGATCGCTGTCGGAATTCATCGCACCGCCGGTGATTTCCTTCGCGCCCACCGCGGAATCGAGCTTTACATCGAAAACGCCCGACACACTCGATTGCGTTCCCTTCCAGTACATATCCGTGCGGAACACCGCGCCATCCTTGCCGATGAAAACCACGATACCCGTGAAAGCCAGTTTGCCCTTCGCCTCGATGAGGTCAAACTCGCTGGTCCATTTCTCGACCGGGATTTTTTTGTCCGAAATGATGAGGATTACCGGTTTGTCGTCGTCCTTGATGTCCGTGAAGGCGGCTGCGTTGGTGAGCGCGACGGGTTTTTCGCCCTTCGTGGCAAAGGAGCCTTTGGCCACGCCGCTTTCGGGCGCGGGGTCGGCGGCGGAGACAGCGAGGCAAAGAGCCGCGAGGACGAGCGGGAAGAGCCGAAGGGGAGAGAGACGTGTCTTCATGCGCGAATCATCGTCTGTTTTACAAAAGAGTAAAGACCGTTTCGTACTAGTAGTCCGGACCAAAAAGCACGTGAATGGCCTGCCATCCGCACCGTGTGAACAGGAACATGATCCAGAGCGTCAGCACGATGCCGACGATAAACTGCTTGCGTGAGATGGCCCCTTCCCCGTTCGTGACTTCGCCGCGGAGCAGCGCCGTGGCGCACCACGCCAGCGGGACCAACAGGAACCAGAACCCGAAAGAGCGGAGAAACAGGGTCGTCACAGGGACCAAGTCATCGAGGTTGGTCGGAAAGTAGAGCCCATGCGCGCCGCCAGCCAACCCTTCCTCAGCCTTGAGGAAAGTTCGAATGAAGAGAGTGCCTGCCACGATGAAAAAGCATTGCACGAGGCAGAGCACGGTCACGATCTTCGGGGGAAGAGGCATTGGTTATTTGCTACACGCATTCGCTGCCAAAAAAACCGCGGTGGTCGGCGCTAATGCACCGCCACCGCGAACATTTTTTCATGATCGTTCCAGCCGCCTGTGCTTATGCCGGTTGCTCCGCCGGGCGTCCCGCGCGGCGCGCAGCGAGGTCCTCGCGCATCTGCTTGAGGAACGCATCGTCCAATTCGTAACCGAGGAAAAGGAACGCGATCAAAAACGTCCCGATGCCGGGGATGAGGCCCATCATCACATTGATGCCGTGCACAACATTGGCTGGCTGCACGATGTCGGGCTGGTAGCCGATTTTCCAAAGAATGACGTTCAAGATGCCGCCTCCGCCAATGGCGATGCCCATTTTCTGCGCGAATGTCGTCGAGGAAAAGATCAATCCCGTGTTGCGGCTCTTGAACTTCCACTCGCTGAAATCCGCGATATCGCCCAGCATCGACCAATACAGCGACGCGGCTATGCCGCCGAAGAATTGTGACACAAAGGTGATGATTAGCACCCAACTCACTCCGCCTGGCGGGACGAAATAGAACGGAACCAGCAAGATGCCGGAAAGGGCGGTGGCGATGATATTCGCATTTACTTTTCCGAACATCTTCACCGCGCCTTTGGTGAAGAAGGTGCCTATGACGAATGAAATGCTGCCCCAGGCCCAGAGAAAGTCTTCCTTGGTCAACCAGGTAATTTGAAAAAGGCCAAGGTTGATGGTGAGTTGGTTCAGTTTGGCGTCCATCAAGCCAATGCTGTAGTGGAAGTAGTAAGACATGTCCCCCAGACGCAGGAACACGAGCGTCATGTTGATGATTGCGAAAAGGCTCATGATGACCCACGGCTTGTTTCTGAAGAGGGTGGCGAAATCATCCTTGAACTTCGTTTTCTGCGCCGGAGGCGGCTGGATGCGCTCCTTGCAGGTGAAAAAGGTAAGGAGGAAAAAGAAGATAAACAGGCCGGCAAACAGCATGACCGCCCAGTGGCAGCCTTTGGCCTTGTCCACCGTGCCATCAGGGTTTCTGCCAAAAGTTCTAATGAGCGGGTTGATGAAGAAAGCGATAATCAAGCCGCCCACATTCGCCAGGCCCATGCGGAAGGCCCCGAGGCTGTTGCGATCGTGAGGCTCGTTCGTCATCACGCCGGAGAGGGCGCCATAAGGGATGTTGATCACTGAATAGAGCGACATCAATAACGCCGAAGTGAACCAGGCATAGACCAGATAGCCGGTGATGGGCGCCGCCGCCACCGGATAACCGAAGAAGTGGAAAGCCGGAACGTCGAAAAAGTGCATGTCCCAGGATTTGGGGGGCACTGTGTAATTCATGACAAATACCAATGCAACGGGAAGAACCCACCAGATGATAAAGGGCCGGAATTTGCCCCACTTCGTGTTGGTGCGGTCTGCCCAAGCGCCCACGGCCACGTCCACGAAGCCGTCGAAAACACGGCTGAAGAGCATCACCATCGCGACGGCGCCGGGAGCCAGCCGGAAAATATCCGTGTAGAAAAAATTCTGGAAAATGCCGCCAGACTGCCAGATCAGGTTGCTGGCGAGGTCGCCGGAGCCGAAACCGAATTTCTCGAGGAATGTGAGCTTTGGCAGTTTCGTGTTAGGGTCGGAGGCGGGAGGGGGCGTTGTGCTCATAGGGGTACGTTGGTTGAGGGAATGAGTTGTCAGGCTGGGGGCCGAATTCGCCGCATGTTACACGTTCTCTTTATTCATGCAACATTTCCCTTGGCAGGTTCACGATGATGCGGGAAATCGATCCTTCGCGGGTGAAAATAGCGGCGCTGTCGGATTGCGGCAGCGTATTGCCGTCGAGCGTCACCGATTCCTTTTCCGCGCGCTCGAGCGTGATCGTCGCCTTGTCGCCGAGCCGGTAGGAAACGGGCGTCTGGCAGTAGGTGAAAGCAAGGCTGCACGCCGGCTGCTCCCACGTGGCGTCCTCGCCCGCGAGATTCACATACGCGAACGTGAACGTGTCCTTGAAAAACTCCAGGCGCCGCAGGTTGCGCGGGTTGAACCGCAGGCAACCGCCCGCGACCTCCACGCCGAGCTCGCCGAAGCGCGTCAGGATTTCCTCCTTCACCTGGCCGGTCATGCCCGGCTGCTGCGCGCCGCGGTGCTTGGGCGAATGCGAGTAGGGATCGGTCGGGAATGCACCGTAAACATCCGGCGTTTTCGTGAAGCCGAGGCCGCGACGCGTCTCGTAATACGCCTCGCGCAGGGCCGCGACCGTCGCGTCGTCCGCGCCCGAGGTGATCGCGCGGTTGAGCGATTCCTGCACGGCCACGAGCAGCTTCGCGTTCATGTGCCAGTAGATGCAGCCGAGCCCCTCGAATGAGAACATGCTGCCGCTGCGCCCGGTGAATTCGCTGTGGTGGAACACGCTCTCCCAAATCTCCTGCACCGCGTGACGGTCGCTCTTCACGCGGTCGGCCCATTTCGGGTCGGCGGCGAGACGGTCGAGGCGGGCGTTGAGGTCGCCCGGGTTCGTGAGATCGGCATGGAAATGCGCGCGACCATCCTCATCGGTCACCACCACGCTCCGGTCGCCCTCGTTCACGAGCGCGGCGAGCAGCGGCGCCTTCGCCTCCCAATCCTCCGGCAGCGTGTTACGCGCGAGGAACGGCGGCACTTCGCGGTCGGGATAAAGCATGTAGCTCTGCTGGTCCTTGCGGAACATCTCGCTTTCGCGCAGCGCCTTCAAAAGCTGCACCGCCTCGCCCGCTTTGAGCATCCCGCTGCTCAGCGCGGCGACCTGTCCTTCCAGCATCGCGTACATGTGGCGCACGGCGGCGTGTTTGTTGCGGATGTTTAACAAATTATAGGCGTGATACATCCCGTCGTCGCGACGGTTCGCGCGGATCGTCGCGTCCACCGCGGGAATTGCCGCCGCGATGAATGCGCGCACATCGGCCACCGGCACATTCGTGCGCTCGGCGATCTTGTGTCCGTAAACCGCCTTGCGATGCGCCTCGCCCGCCTTGCCGAGATCGGCCGCGACGTTGTACGCCTGCGAGTTCCCGCCAATGCCGCGCAGCACGGTCGTGACTTGCTTGAGAAATTCCGCAACCGGCTTGGAAAGGCTGATGCTTGTCTCCTTCGTCGAGGCGAGGATCGAGTCGAGAAACCCGAGATACCGCCGCACATAATAAACCGTGACCATCGAAAGCCCCCAGCCGGCGAGCGCGTTGTTGGCGTCGTTCCACTCGGGGCGCTGCGTGTTGAGCCAGATGCCGCCGCCGGGGATGAAATTGCTGAGCTTCACGAGCAGCGGCACGAGCAATTTTTCGCCGAGCGGGATGAGCTCCACGTTCCCTTGCGGATCGGGAATGAGCTTGCCGTCGCCGCCGAGTTTCGCGGCGCGCGACATCAGCTCCTTGTGCATGGAGTCGTTGAACGCGATTGAATGGCTCGGGTCGCGCACGATCGCCTCAAACCCGCCGATCTCGTAAGGCACCATCGCGTAGGCGTAGAGCCGCTCGTTCAATCCGCCAGCAAGCCGCCCCGGCTCGAAACGTTCGTAGCTCTCCAGCAGCCGCAGCAGGTAAATGACCTGGTGATCGCCCCAATAGCCGATGTGGCTCCACGGGTCGTTGTGGTCGTGCACCTCCCAATCGATGCCATTGCGCGTGATGCGGTACGGGTTGTAGCCGTCGGCGGTCGAGGCGTTGAGGAACACGGAAATCATGCTCTCGAGACAGCCCGGATAGCTCTGCGCGAGGCTCTCCCAATTCTGGAAAATATCGCGCCAGTTTCCCTGGTAGCCATAGATCGGCTTGCCGTCGGCGTCCTTGATCTGGATAGAAAACCGGTTCCACGGGCGGCTCGGGTCGCCGTGGCGGCGGCTGAATGAAATCGGCAGATACTCCTTCGCGAGGCGCGCGAGCTGCGGGTCGTTGCGCTCCGCGGCGAGCTTGCGCACCTCCTGCAATGTGAGCGTGGCCGGGAGCGAATCGAGCCATTCCTTGTGCTTCGCGTGGATCTCCTTGTTGCGTGCTTGTATAAACAGCCCGAAATCCGGCCCCGGGAACTGGAAACCGTTGTCGAGCGTGCCGCCGCGCATGCAGTTGAACATCACGTTCGCGAAATGATGGATGCTCGCGGCGCGGTCGGCCGTCTGCTGGAGGCCGTCCGCTGCTGCGATGCGTTTTTTCAAACCGCGCACATTTTCGCCGAGGCTCGCGACGAGTGCCGCCTTGAGCTTCTGCGGGTCCTCGAGCTGCTTCTTAAGGCTCACCAACGCGCGATGGTCGAGCCCATGGTCGGCCACGGTGAACCACTCGTGCGCCTTGCCC